>JAUZOX010000059.1 GCA_030706265.1 Bacteroidota bacterium
AATTGTGTCATCAAAGACCAGATCCGACAAGGAAACCGAACTGTGGAACCAATTCACCAATGGTAAGAATTTCCGGTTTTATGAGCAGTATACTCATGTTGCCCAGGCCGGTATCGAAGATCTGTTCGAACCGAATGAAATTGCTTTGGCATTGATGAGTGCCTATGGCACTAAAGTTGCAGAGTCGTTTCGACCTGTTGAAGGGGAAGGGCTTTTGACTCAATTACAAATTGCCCTTGGACGCGAAAGTTTTGACAGGCTGCGAATTGCTCGTGAACTTGCTTTGCTGCCTGATATAAAAAATAATATTTCGGAGAAAACTTTTAACCGGTTTGAAAAACTATTCAGAGACATAAACAAATTGATGTAAAGGAAGAAATGAATAACTATATTGAATGTCCTGTATGTAAGGCATCGGGAATTAAGAAAGGTTCTCCCCGCTGTCCGCGGTGTAATTCCGATTTGGAGGTCTTTGGTCAGATTAATCATTTGGAAGAAGGAAGTAGCGGAAGCACGGCAGCATTGATGATTGCATATTTTTTGGTCTTAGCTTGCGTCGTTTCATTTTTGCTTTTTTATTTTTTCGTATTTAAAGATGCAAAGACGAATTCAGAATTAAATAAGACACAAATCAAACAACTGAATTCACAGATTGAGGAGCTTAAATCGGAAAATGAACAATATCTGCAACAAATCATTGACCTACGGACTCAAATAGGGGGCGGGGCCGATAATTCGGCTTCGGAATCAAAAAATAAAAAAGACAACAACGTTTCTGTTCAGGTTCCTCAGCCAAAACAATCAACGGTATCACAACCTGATAAACAGGCTCAACCTAAAGCCCAGTCAAGTGTTATATATCATGAAGTGTTGCCTGGGGAGAGTCTGCGGCGAATTGCCAAGAAATATTTTGGAGATATGGATCAATATTCCAAAATAATGAAGGATAATAACATAAAGAAACCTGATCAGATTTATCCGGGGCAGAAATTAAAAATCATACGTTAGTCGAATTCACCTTCAGAAATATGCCAAATTCCAATATTGATATCATCTCCCGAAAAGTTGTCTTGTTTCAGAGTGAAATACTCGAAATGAAGAAGAAAGTTTCTGATCTGCTGGCAGAAAAAACGGTTTTTGAGCGTGAGGCAAATTCATTACGCGAAAACCTGGCCGAGGTAAGACAGGAAAATGCAGATCTTCAGGAAATTGTTTATGACTTAAACAAAGAAAACAATCATCTTAAAAGCAGATTGGAGCAACTAGCAAATACTGCGGCTACGGACATATCTGCGATGGAACCTACTGCCGGTACTTCAACGGAAAGTGACGACTTGGCGTCAAAAGAACCACAGACACCGGATCCATTGGAACAAAAACGAAAAGAAGCCGAGCTGGAAAAACAGCTGTTTGAATATGAACGAAACTCAACTATTCCGGATTATTTTCGCTTTGAAGCGGATGAAAATAATTTTGATAGTGAGGATCAGGAATAGCAATTCCAATGCCTTTTTAATAAATATTAACCTTTCCGATTGAAATATATAACCCGGTGAAGTATTAATTTTGCTGTTTTTATTTACGAACCTAATGAATCGACAACAACTACAAGTATTTCAAACTTTGGAACCTACCCGTTGGCATAGATTTATGTGGATGACCCGGGTATTCTTCCTAATAGTTGTATTGTGTATTGCGGCAATAATAATATCGCTTGTTCAACGGCAAATTATTCATATTCCTGAAATCAGGGAACGTGCCGAAATGTACAACAGGATGACGCTGAAGGAGGCTCGTTTAGCTCTTAATGAACCCGAGCGAAAAATATTTCATAAATCTTTGACTGAAATACGGTTTCAAAAGGAAAGAGAGTTTTATCGTTTCCCGTTTAGCCGTGCACCAAAGAATAATCCTTTTCATCCTGTAAGGGCCGCATTTTATGTCAATTGGGATATGCAAAGTACTTTTTCTTTGCGTAATAGCATCAAGCATTTGAATATGGTGCTTCCTGAATGGTTTTTTGTTCCCGATTCTTCTACGAAGATTTCATCGAATGTGGATTCAGCTGCATTGAATCTCATGCGAAACAATAAAGTGAATATTATTCCCATGCTTTCCAATTTCTTTAAAGAAAAATGGAATGGACAAAATATTCACAATATCATCCATTCACCGGCAAAGCGAAAAGCTCTAATTGCCAGCATTGTTCTAAATCTCAAGAAATACAAATTGAATGGGATTAATATTGATTTTGAAGACCTTCAGGAAAATTCGGATGAATATTTGATTGAATTTCAGAAGGAGGTTTACCAAACGCTTCATCCTATGGGGTATATCGTGACCCAGGATATTTCGCCATTTAATGAGGATTATAATACCGATGCACTTTCGAAATATAATGATCTGATTTTTGTGATGGCTTATGACCAGCATAATTCGACCACACGGCCTGGTCCGATTGCGGGCCAGGAATGGGTTGAAGCTGCATTGGATGATGTTTGCAAAAGAATTCCTTCTTCAAAGGTCGTCTTATGTCTTGCAGGTTATGGATATGACTGGCCTAGCGGATCGAAAGGGGTTGATGTAACTTATCAGGAAGCGATATCTACAGCTTTAGAAAGCGAAGGGAAGGTACATTATGATGATAATTCATTCAACCTGGATTATACCTATTTTGATGATAATGATGTAAAACATCAGGTATATTTTACGGATGCGGCTACGGTTTTTAATGCAATGAGGGCTGCTGAGGATTTTGAAGTTGCCGGAGTAGCCCTGTGGCGCCTGGGATCAGAAGACACCCGCATATGGTCATTTTATAACCAGGATCTGAGCCTTCAAGGACTCAAGAAACGTCCTATAGATGTTAAGAAAATTGAAGACATCAATTCATCCTATAATGTCGACTTTATCGGGGCCGGAGAGATTCTGGATATTTTGACTACACCATCAAAGGGCAATGTCTCAATTGGTTTTGATAAACCGGATGTGTTGATTACCAGTGAAGTGTATAAAACATTGCCTACTTGCTTTGTAATTAAGAAAACAGGTGAACGTAATAAAGTGATTGCATTGACGTTCGACGATGGACCCGATCCAAATTATACACCAGCAATTCTTGATATTCTTAAGAAGTATAAAGTACCCGGTACTTTTTTTGTGACCGGTGTCAATGTGCAGGACCATCTTCCTCTCGTAAAGCGGATTTACGATGAGGGGCATGAGATCGGAAACCACACCCTGCTTCACCCAAATCTTGAATTGATGAGTGATGACAGGATACGGCTCGAACTTCGTGCCACCGGTCGTTTGATCGAAGGTATCACCGGTCATGCTACAATTTTATTTCGTCCACCTTATAACACAGATGCTGAGCCGGTTAATCCGGTTCAAATACATCCTCTCTGGGTTGCAAAACAAGAGAACTATTTAACAGTTGGTTCTTCCATAGATCCACTCGATTGGAAAAAAGGGGTTTCGGCAGATTCTATTTATGCCAGATCGGTTCGTCAACAGGCTCTGGGAAATATACTTCTGTTGCATGATGCTGGGGGGATGCGCAGTGAAACTGTTAAGGCTTTGCCCAGGATAATTGAATATTTCAAAAAGCAAGGCTTTAAATTTGTTTCAATTTCTGATCTCATGGGGCGTAAACGGGATGATATCATGCCAAAAGAGACCGGGTTGATCAGTAAATATATCGAAAGCGCTGATTATGCCGTATTCATGATTAATTACGGTTTTGATCATTTCATTTACTCTATATTCTTTCTCGCCTTAATTCTTTCAACTTTCAAAATTGTATCTGTTGCTATCCTTGCCTTTTTGCAACATAGAAAGAATAAGCAAAAGAAAAAAGATGTTGATGCTGTCGCAAGCAGTTATGAACCGATGGTTAGTATTATTGTGCCGGCATATAATGAAGAAGTTACAGGCGTTAAAACCGTTGAAAATCTTCTTAAATCTAACTACAAAAACTTCGAGGTTATTTTTGTCGATGACGGTTCAAAAGACAATACCTATGAATTAGTTAAAAACAGGTTTGCAGGTAATAGTCAGGTTAAAATACTCACCAAACCAAACAGTGGAAAAGCAGCATCGTTAAACTTTGGTATCAGTCATGCCAATGGAGAAATAATGGTTTGCATCGATGCGGATACCTTATTGGATGTTAATGCTGTTGGACTACTTGTAAAGCCTTTTATCGATGTTGAAGTAGGGGCAGTAGCCGGAAATGTTAAAGTGGGCAACAAAATTAATTTGCTGACTCGTTGGCAGAGTATTGAATACACAACCAGTCAAAATTTTGACCGGATGGCTTACGATTATATTAATACTATTACCGTTGTACCTGGAGCGATTGGGGCATTTAGGGGATCCGCACTTAAGGAAATAGGCGGATTTGATGTGGATACCCTTGCTGAAGATTGTGATCTGACTTTGCGTTTGCTTCGTGCCGGATACAGGGTCAGAGCTTGTAATGATGCCAAGGCATATACGGAAGTTCCCGAAAAACTGCAGATGTTCATGAAACAGCGGTTTAGATGGTCTTTTGGCATCATGCAAAGCTTTTGGAAACATCGTCAACTTATTTTTACCCGCCGTCGCCTGAACTTAAGCTGGATATTGCTTCCGAATATTTTAATCTATCAAATGATATTGCCCTTGTTTAGTCCATTGGTTGATTTGATGATGATATTCTCCTTGTTCTCAATCAATGGTGGAAGTGTTATATCCAAGAATGCGGGTCAAGTCGGATTATTCTATTTTGGTTATTACCTTTTGGATGTGTTAATATCTATGATGGCATTTCGATTTGATGGTCAGAAGTTTACGTTTCGTACGGCTTGGAATCTGTTCTTACAGCGTATTATATACCGATTGTTATTGTTCGTCGTATTATTTAAATCGTACCGGAAAGCAATCAAAGGGGAGCTGACAGGCTGGGGCGTTTTAAAGCGTACCGGCAACGTGGAGCACCCTAAAGCCGAGGCTGTTTAATGAAGAGGTAAATACTGATTTGGACCTTGAAATAATAAAAAATTATATTTCCAGGGCTCCAATCAAATTTGTGATATTTTCTATTTGATGGCGTTGCAGGTAATCTGCAATGCCATTTATTATTTTTATTGTCACAGCCGGGTCAATAAAATTTGCCGTGCCAACCTGGATAGCAGTTGCTCCTGCCAGTATAAATTCAATGGCATCTGTTGCACTTGAAATTCCTCCCAATCCGATAACAGGAATCTTTACAGCTTTTGAAACCTGATAAACCATTCTCAAAGCTATGGGTTTTACAGCCGGTCCCGACAGTCCCCCGGTTACTGTGGACAAGACCGGACGACGTTTTTCGGCATCAATGGCCATTCCCAAAAGCGTATTTATGAGTGAAACACTGTCAGCCCCGGCATCTTCAACTGCTTTTGCAATTTCGGTAATATTGGTCACATTGGGTGAAAGTTTTACGATGAGCGTCTTTTTATAAGCCTTTCTCACCGCCTTTACAACCGATGCTGCCATCTGGCTGCTAGTGCCAAACGCCATTCCACCTTCTTTAACGTTCGGGCATGAAATATTGAGTTCAATTCCCGGTATTCTTTCCAGTTCGTTGATCTTTTCGGCAACTTCAACATATCCTTCAATTGTTGAGTCTGACACGTTGACGATCACATTGGTATTGTATTTGGTCAACTTTGGATACGTCTCTTTAACAAAATAATCAACCCCCTTATTCTGAAGTCCAACTGAATTAAGCATGCCCATATTCGTTTCTGCCAACCGGGGGTAACGATTCCCTTCCCGGTGCTTTGAAGTGGTAGCCTTCACAACAATCCCCCCAAGCTGAGAAACGTCAAGAAAATCATCAAATTCCAATCCGTAGCCGAATGTTCCGGATGCAGTCATTACCGGATTCTTAAGCTGTAAATTATCAATTTTAACTGCGAGATCTATCATGATTATTCTGTTTTTATATAGGGGAGTGAACAAGCAGAAGCTTTATCAATATTCCAGCCATTTAAATTACGGCTGTCAAACACAGGCCCATCCGTACAAACACATTTATGACCTTCTTTGGTCT
This sequence comes from Bacteroidota bacterium, assembly GCA_030706265.1. GTDB lineage: Bacteria > Bacteroidota > Bacteroidia > Bacteroidales > Cfx3-03 > Cfx3-03. Next base: position 6,080 of record JAUZOX010000059.1, read on the forward strand.
CAGTAACACAGCATAGGCATGCGCCTATGCCACAGGCCATTGTGTTTTCGAGCGAAACTTCACAAGGAATTTCAAGTGCTTCTGCTGCCTGAGCAACGGCTTTCATCATGGCTTCAGGGCCGCATGTGTAGACTCTTTTAAATTCGGCGAGGCGTGTTTTAAATACAGTGTGTTGTGTAACCAATCCTTTTTCACCCAATGACCCATCTTCTGTCGCCACATGGGTTTCTGCTATTTTCCGGTAAGCTTCCAGGCGGGGTATATCCTCTGTCGTTTTGCCACCAACGAGGATAGTCGGAATTATACCCATCTCTTTTAGCGTTTGGGCAAGAAATAAAAGTGGAGCTACGCCACAACCGCCTCCAACCAAAAGAACGTTCGGTTCCATTGTGAGCGAAAAACCATTCCCCAGTGGATATACAATATTTAATCGTTCGCCTTGGGTTATACCTGACAAAACAGTGGTCCCTTTTCCGATAGCCTTTATGAGGAGTGTCAAAGTTTTAGCTTTATAATCAACACTGTGAATAGAAAAAGGTCTGCGCAAATAAACTTCAGGTGCTTTGTCAACTTTAACCTGACAGAATTGCCCTGGTCGCATCGGGGGCAAGTTTTCGGTCGATTTTAACAATAATATAAAGTTGTTGCCGCCAACAGGCTTATTTTCAATGACCTCCAGGTCCCGGATAACTTTTTTCACGCTGTTTAATTTATTGCCATATAAACAAATCCAATTGGGAATGTTCAAAAAAAAGTCCGTTACAAACGGACTTTCATTTTTTATTCTGTGGTAGTATCTTCTGGTTTGCTTTCCGTTTCCTCTTCGGTGAAATCGAGAATTCCTTTTTCGAGAAGCAGGTTATACCAACTGATGACTTTACGCATGTGCGATACATAGACACGTTCCTTGTCATAATCGGGAACTGTTTTCTCGAAGAATGCTTTTATGGCAGCATCATCAGCTTTATGGTCAATTGCCTTTTGTCCATTGGTTTCATTATACATGTTTTGCAGGACAGCTTTTAACCCGATATCTTCACTGTTTGAAAAAATGCTGATTTCTTCCAGAGAACTGATCTTCTCATTCATAAAGGCATTCATGCGTTTCCCATCAATTAACGACTCTATTACGAATCCGTTTTTTGATTGTGCAACAAGCTTGTAAAGACCGGGTTTACCGGCAATACTTAAAATTTTCTTTAAATCCATGATATGCTATTAATTTATACAAAAGTAGAAATAATCTTTAAATGATTTTATAATTACGGTATTCTCCTATTCGCCAACCCGTTTTTTCTTCAACCCAATGAAGAAACCGATACGTGGGGGAGAATTTTTTACGTGTGGGATCGATATCGAATTCCCAGTTCATCATTTTTATTCTTTCTTGCAATACCTTCGGATGTGTGCCTTTAAACCAGGCAACCGAATCAGTTTGAGAATAGTCAAAAGGCTCGCTTATGGTTTCATTATCTTTTTCCCATTTCTCATTACCCCAATATTGATTAAAATGATACTGTTTAAGTTGTTGCTTTGCAGGAGGTTTTACCCATCCGTAGTGATAAACGAAAGCTTCGATTTTCTTTACTTTCAGTTTTCTTCCATCCAATCTGAATCCTTGTGCATCACGATATGAGCGGATCTTTTTGTTGTTGCGGATAATACGTACCTCCCTTCGATACCAGCGACGTGAATCCCCAATAAAATCATAGGAGCCATAGAAATGGAGATAGTTGAAAACCAGTCCTTCTACTTGAGGGTTATCTTTCCATTGTTCCATGCTCTTGCGGATTTTGGGAAGATATTGTTCATGAACGACTTCATCACCCTGGATGTAAAATGCCCAGTCAGTGTCATCACTTATTGCATCGAACGCTTTATCGGTTTCAACTGCCAATACACGTCCACCTTCTCTTAGGGTGTCATCCCAGGTAGTGTCGATGATTCGTATTTTATTCGAACCAATATTTTCAATGAGCAGCCTTGTGTCATCATCCGAGTTTCCGACAGCAACTACAAACTCATCACATATAGGCAGTATTGAAGTAATTGCTTCAACAATAGGGTAGTCGAATTTTATTGCGTTACGAATAAATGTAAATCCGGTTACTTTCATAGGATAAGTCAAAAGATAAAGAGATTGACTTTAATTGCACTCTGACAATTAATCAGCTGGTTTTAGAAATTCAATATGCCTGTATAGGTTTCAGGGGTAACCTTGTGCAATTCTTCTTTTATCCTTTCGCTTACCTGCAACGAATCGATAAAGGCTGACATCGTTTCACGCGTAACCTTTTTATTGGTACGGGTTAACTCTTTTAGCGTTTCATAGGGATTCGGGTAGTTTTCACGACGTAAGATCGTTTGAATGGCTTCGGCCACAACAGCCCAGTTGTCATCAAGATCTCTCCTAATCTTTTCCTCATTGAGAATGAGCTTGTCAAGACCTTTCATGAGAGAGCGAATCGCAATAATGGTATGCGCAATTGGGGTTCCAATATTTCGGATGACTGTAGAATCTGTTAGATCGCGTTGTAAACGGGAAACTGGCAATTTGGAAGCCATATGTTCAAACAATGCGTTGGCAATGCCGATGTTTCCTTCCGAGTTTTCAAAATCAATCGGATTTACTTTGTGGGGCATTGCTGATGAACCAACCTCTCCTTCTTTGATTTTTTGTTTGAAATATTCAAAAGAGATATAAGTCCACATATCACGATCCAGATCGAGTATGATATTGTTAATGCGTTTCAATGAATCAAAATATGCGGCGATATAATCATAATGCTCAATTTGAGTCGTGTTTTGTTGACGTTCCATTCCAAAACCCTGAATGAATTTATTGGCGAATTCAATCCAGTTAATATTCGGGTAAGCAACATGGTGAGCATTAAAATTACCGGTCGCACCCCCAAACTTAGCAGTAAAAGGAATGTTTTTCAATATCCGCAACTGTTGTTTCAGACGTTCTACAAATACGAATATCTCTTTACCGAGGGTTGTCGGTGATGCAGGTTGTCCATGTGTATGGGCTAGCATGGGTATTGCACGCCAGCTTTTAGCTCTGAGTGTCAGGTTGCTGATTAATTCTTCATAAAGAGGAAACAATACATCATTGTGTGCCAATTTCATCGCATAAGGCATTGCGGTGTTGTTGATGTCTTGGGATGTAAGGCCAAAATGAATGAATTCCTTAAACTCGGCGAGTCCAAGCTTGTCAAATCTTTTCTTAATATAATACTCGACAGCTTTAACATCATGATTGGTGATTTTCTCAATGTCTTTAACATCCTGGGCATCCTTAAAAGTAAAATCACGACATAATTCGCGCAAATCATCGTAACGATCTTTTGGAAATTTGGATAATTGGGGTAGTGGCAATTCACACAAGGCAATAAAATATTCGATTTCTACCAATACCCTAAAATTAATCAATGCTCCTTCCGAATAGAAGTAAGCCAGAGATTCAACTTGTTTACGGTATCTGCCGTCTACCGGGGATATAGCATTCAGATTTGATAATTCCATTTGATCAAGATTAAAAAATAATGGGCAAAAGTAGACAAGAAAGCGCAATTAAACATTTATACTGTTATTTCAATTTCAAAATAAAGTCACACATTGCTTTTAATGCTTCAGGAGCAAAGGTTTCCTCAATGGTGCCATATTCTGTTGGAAGGCCTGTAACTGCATGTTGGAATAAATGATTAACACCTTCAATTTTCATTATCGTGTAATGTTTGTTCCCTGCCAGTTTTAAATATTTATCAATTGCATCGAGATCGGGTTGACAAGGGACCTGCAAATCCTTTGTTCCGTTTAGTGCTAAGACCGGACATTTTGTTTTAGTCAGGTATTGTTTTGGATCGAGTTGCAAAAAAGTACGAAACCATGGAGATACTATCGGTGCTAATGTAGCTTCAATTGATTTTAACTGAGTTTCTTTTTGGGCCGCTGTTAATGACTTATCATTATTGACAGCATCTTCACATAATTTTCGGGCAGCCGATAGCGCTTTTGTATTATCCTTTTCGTTCTTTACGACCGCATATATTTCTTTATTTAGCTTTAAGGCATTTTCAGTTTCTTCAGGTTTTATGCCACTCTTTTGACTAATCAATTCCGATTGGGCCATTAGAATTTCTTCACCACTAAGGCCTGGTCCGGCTATCATAATGATAAAGTTTACATTTTTATTTCGGGAAGCAACGATGGGTGCGATCATTCCCCCTTCACTATGACCTGCTATTCCAATATGGTTTTTATCAATGAGGGGCTGCTTCCTAAGCCATGATAGGCCCGCCTCTGCATCATCGGCGAAGTCGAAAGTTGTACAGGTTCCAAATACGCCTTTTGATTTGGCAATTCCCCTGTCATCATACCGAAGTACAGCAATCCCATTTCTGGTAAGATAGTCTGCAATGACCATAAATGGTTTATGTCCCATAATCATTTCATTTCTG
>JAUZOX010000590.1 GCA_030706265.1 Bacteroidota bacterium
ACGACAGCATTGTGTGGCAACATGATGCACCCAATTCCAATGATTTATGGGTATTGCCAAATGGCAACCTCCTCTTTACTACCGGGAAAGGGGTATTGGAGATGAACCGTAAAAACGACACCCTCTTTCATTATACCTCAAAGAATGAGATCTATGCTTGTCAAAGGTTGAAAAACGGCAACACCTTTATTGGGGAATGCAACAGCGGCAGGTTACTGGAGGTCTCACTCCAGGGGAAGATCGTCAAAGAAGTAAGGATTTTACCGGATTCCGTTAAAGATGGCGGCCATGCCTATTTTCGCAATGCCCGAAGACTGGATAACGGCAATTATCTGGTAGCGCACTATGGGCCGAAAGTAGTTCGTGAATATGATCCCAACGGGAAGATTGTATGGGAGGTTAAGTGTCCCGGAGGACCTCATTCCGTGATTCGTTTAGCAAACGGGAATACGCTGGTTTCGGAAGCCGATGCCAAAAAAGACCCCCATCTATATGAATTTAATCCCAAGGGTGAAATTGTATGGGAAGTTTCAAATGCCGATCTTCCGGATAAACCATTCAGATTTTTGGGTGGAATGCAAAGACTTCCTAATGGAAATACCATCGTATGTAACTGGCTGGGACATAATCAATTTGGAACAGCACCTCATATCTTCGAGATCACAAAAGACAAGAAAGTGGTCTGGACTTATTCCAACTTTAAAGACATGAAGACTATTTCGACCTTCATGGATATGGAACCTTCGACACGATTCAACAAGGCTGGAGTAGCACATTAAATTGAAATCACGATAAAAAATATATAGCAAGACGTATTAACAAACATAGAAAACCAATGATGATAACCAAATTATTTAAAACGGGCGCGCTGTTCATGCTTGTGTTCTTTATTTCAGCAAATACGATGGTATTTGCTCAGCAAAACAAGACGAATACGAAAACCACAAAAGTTCGGTCCAAGACGGCTGATGAACAGACGGTAAGCGATGAGCATTCGCTTATTGGGATTACGACGGCGGATAATAAGCCGGCTTCTCATACACAGCATCCTGATGCACAGTGGTATCCTGAGGCCGGGCTGGGATTGTTCCTTCACTGGGGAATCTCCTCTGTCAGGGCAATGAATATTTCATGGCCCATGATACCCGGAAGGGCTTTAGCCAAAAAACGTATAGACGACCCGGCAGAACGTGAACGCATTATTCGTGAGAGCGATTATAACCTGAATGGCAAAAAGCCTGAAATCACCCCTAATGAATACTGGACGATGGCCAAAGACTTCAATCCTCAAAACTACGATCCCGATAAATGGATTAAAGCGGCTAAGGAAGCCGGTTTTAAATACGTGGTCCTGACGACCAGGCATCATGAAGGATTTGCATTGTGGCCCAGTGCTTATGGTGATTTCAGTACCAAGAATTTCATGAATGGCCGTGATCTTTTGAAAGACTATGTTGCCGCTTGCCGGAAATATGGGATGAAGATTGGCTTTTATTATTCTCCCCCCAACTGGTATTTTGATCGTGACTATATGAGTTTTCTTTATGGCGGGGCAAAGAAACTGAACCCGGAATTTCCATCTTTGGATGCTGATCTTAAGCCACGCACTACCCAAAAATCGGCAGAAGAAACGGCCAAACACCAGGCTGAATTTGCTGCTCTGGTCAAGGGACAAGTCGAGGAATTGCTGACCCGATATGGAAAGATCGACCTCCTGTGGTTTGATGGCAAACCGGCTATTCCAAATGGCGACAAGTGCATCTCAATAGAACGCATTCATGAACTTCAACCCGGGATTGTTGTCAATCCACGCTTACATGGCAAAGGAGATTTCATCACCTATGAAAGGACACTCGGCACCAACAAAGTAGCAACGGGATGGGCAGAATTTTGCAACACCTGGACGACGGCGTGGCCCTATACAAATGATCCATACCGCTCTGATGGTTATGTTTTAGGCCAATTTGTAACCTGCCGTTCTTTGGGCGTTAATTACTTGCTTGGAATCGGCCCTAAGGCTACCGGCGAATTAGCTGAAGATGCCTATAAGAATATGGCTGTCGTTGCCGGATGGATGAAAGTTAACGGAGAAGCAGTAAATGGGACTAAGCCACTGGCAAAGGAGGAAGAAGCTTCTGTGCCGGCTGTTAAATCAGCAACGGCAATATACTTGTTTGCCCTTCCCAAGTTTAAAGATAATGGAGCCTATGACAAGGACATGCTGCCTGCAACCGATGAAACTATTACCATCAAGGGAGTTAAAAAACTGTCCGGCGTCAAATTATTATCCAACGGCAAACCCTTACATTATACGCATGCCGATTATACGGTTACGGTTAATCTGCCAGCCAGTGAAAGATCAAAACTAGTGGATGTGATCAAAATTGAACTTTAAACCGGTCTAAAAAATAGCATTGCTCATGCCATCTTTTTGCAACAGATGGCATGAGTTTAACTCACCAAAACCCATCGCCATGAAAAAACTTTACCTTCTGCTGAATTTTGCCGTTGCTTTGCTCTTTTCTTTATGTGCTTACGGAGAAGGCGAAACAATGATTCAAAGCCCTGATGG
>JAUZOX010000591.1 GCA_030706265.1 Bacteroidota bacterium
AGACCTATTCGCAAGTAAAAGCTTCTTTTGCCCTTAAAAAATATGCAAACTGCCAAATCAAATGCGTATCTTTGCAAAGTTATACCGGATACTTAGGGGCTGTTTGGTTTTGACAGCGAGGGAGTGGAGGTGTAAGCATGCCGGGCGTTGTGAAAGTGGCCCGTTAATCCCAATTCTCACAGCCTATAAATGGCAACGATTACAATTATCAGTTAGCTGCTTAATCTAGGTATTTCGCAGTAACTTGTTCCCCGGGAAGCCCCGACCGACGGCGGCCCGATTCGGAACATCGCAAATGTCGGAATAGTTTTGGCTGCTCCCCGCAGTCAGGGCGAAACAACAGGGGATACGGAACAGGTAGGTCGGCTGTCTCCCAGCTTGCTCCCGACAAATAAGTGACAGATAAGCATGTAGAAAGCAGTTTTGCTACTTGTTTGGACGCGGGTTCGAATCCCGCCAGCTCCACAAAAAAGGAGGATGCCTCAAGTTTTTGAGGGATCCTCCTTTTTTGTAAAGGTTAAGTTGTAAAGTAATGTAAAATGTATTATTTATATGGGATCTGTCGGATAAGTTAAGGGGCGGTATTAAGCATATATGTTTTTTTATCAATAAAGGGAAAAGCTAACATGCCCGGGTTATCTAACTGATCCATTCGGGATCAGTTAGATAACCCGGAGAAGATATTAAGCATAAATTCAACACGAACAACTTAAATAAAAAATATCGGTATTAATAAGCGCCGGTATTTTTCTCACAGACATAACCCTTTAGGCCACTTAATATTCACTCATTGATTATATTAATAAAAGGGTACCCGATGCTGCTTTTTAAATATAAAGTTTTATTGCAAACTCTTTAAGGCTTTCTTAATTGCTTCGGGTCCTTTGACGGCATCGGCAGGAAGTTTTCCTTCCTTGCCAAAAGCAAGCATCGCTTCATGTTTCTCGATAGTGCACCGGGACTCATCGATTTTTCCATTTTTATCTTTTACGGCATTGAGATTCAGTCCCAGCTTCCGGGCCATAAATTCATACATCGCCATCCGTTTGGATATACCATAATCGTGGCCTTCCTGCGCAAGATGGACATTTTCGACATTTTCAGCTTTCCCGTATAGGCCGTAAACTTTCTGCATGTAAGGGAACTCGATGGTAGGAACGGTTTGTGTCCAGTCACTTCCATCCGAAATCACCAACTGGGGACGCGGAGAGGCCATTGCTGCAATCTCTGCATTGTTGGTGCCCAATGCGGTACAGGAATGGATTGGCAGACCGCTCTCACATGGACAGCCACCAAAGAAATGGGATGCGACCATAACGACCGGAACACTGACTGCAATACGATCATCCAAAGCAGCAATCAGTAATGTTTGGGTACCTCCTCCGGATGCAGCGGTTACCCCTATCCTCTTCGAATCAACATAGGGAAGTGACGTCAGGAAATCGAGCACCCTCATGCTGTTCAGCGTTTGCATGGTTAAGGCTAGTCCTGTCCGGTGTTCATTTTTGTCGACCTGTAGCATCGACTCCCCCCAGGCAAACATATCGTAACTGAATACCACCGCCCCCATCCTGGCTAACATGGCACAACGGTATTGCTGGTCCGGACGATACCGGCCCCTTTCATCCAAAATCATTTTATCGACATTGTTATAGAAATGGCCATGCGGGCAAAGCACTGCAGGGAACGGGCCCTTGCCTTTTAACGGTTTATAGAGCGAGCCGCAAAGATATACTCCCGGAAGCGTTTCAAGCGCTACATTCTCTACGGTATAACCATCCATCACCCGTTTTGGCGTGTAGGAAGGATTTAGCGGGGTCTTCTTCGGAAGTGGGGATAACTCCATTGCCTGCAGGATTTCTTTCCGTAACTCCACCTTTCTCGCTTCCCAGTCGGATAGGTTTGGATAAGCGGCCAGCAGCCGGTCAAGGTGCTTCTTTCCTTCTTCAAAAGGTTTCCTGTAATATTCAAACTTAGCAATCGTGTATTCATGATTGCCATTGTCACTGAAGACCATGTCCACGGTCGATAGTACGTTTTGAAGTGTTTCCTTCACATCAGTGCGGTAACGCCATGATGGATAAAGCACAAATACATTTTTGACATTTTTGTCATCATAAACGAGCTTCACCTTATACTTCTCAGCGATATCGTTCAATACATCCTTCAAAGGTTGTTTATAGACTTCATCGGGGACCTGGCAGAATGTCCTCCCGGATAGGAATAAAAAACAAAAAAGAACGAGTAATTTAAAATTCATGATATTATGTTTTAAAAAAATTGATTCATCTAACTTTATCCAGATGAAGTGGTCGTCAAAAGGACTACCTCGCCCGACACGTATTTTATCATTTTACTGTAACATCGGCAAAGCCTTTCACATCGATACCAGTATCATCCAGTGAAGTGCAGCGTTTTCCTGAAATGCCAAGATTGTCAATCATCACCCGAATCCGATGACTTTGGTCATAACCCGCTATTTCGGAGTGTTTGGGAAATGGTTTTAAAAACACGCAATCCTTTATCATTATTTCCTCCATTTGCCCGATACTGCTGTCGGGGTTACGCTTG
>JAUZOX010000592.1 GCA_030706265.1 Bacteroidota bacterium
AATGAGAGTAGAAATAATCACAATCGGTGATGAACTATTAATAGGCCAGGTGGTTGACACAAACTCGGCATGGATGGCTGAACAATTAAACCTGATCGGTTTGCGCGTTGTTCAGATATCGAGTATATCGGATCAGCGCGATCACATCTTAACCGCATTGGAGGAAGCTGCAGGTCGGGCTGAGATCATCCTGATTACAGGTGGACTCGGTCCAACCAGTGACGACATAACCAAACCCACATTAAGTGAATATTTTAACAGCCCCTTGGTCTTTAACGAAGAGGTGTTGAAGGAAGTCGAGCGCATGTTCTCTTCGCGCGGTCTTCCGGTAACACCGGTAAACCGGAAACAAGCCGAAGTCCCGGCTGCCGCAACCGTTATGCCCAACCACAATGGATCGGCACCCGGTATGTGGCTTGAAAAAGAGGGACGTATCTATGTATCCATGCCGGGAGTACCTTTCGAGATGAAGGGAATCATGACCGATTATGTGTTGCCCGAACTGCAAAAAAGGTTCTCCAGCCAGTCCATTTATCACAAAACGGTCCTCACGCAAGGCATGGGAGAGTCGATGGTAGCCTCACGCATTGAAGCATGGGAAAAAGCATTGCCCGGGAGCATCAAGCTTGCATACCTTCCCCAACCCGGCATGGTGAGACTACGCCTGACCGGTGTTGGCACCGATTACGACACCATCAAAAACCAGGTGGAAACGGAAGCCGAAAAGTTAACTCCCCTGATCGGAGAACTGATCTACGGTTACGATGACGACAAAATGGAAATCATCGTCGGCCGCCTACTCAAGGAAAAAGGCGCAACCCTGTCAACGGCCGAGAGCTGTACGGGAGGCTATATTGCGCATCTGATCACCTCCGTTCCGGGCAGCTCCGACTATTATCAAGGATCGGTCATCGCTTACCATAATGACCTTAAAAAAAACCTATTGGGCATATCGGAGACCGATTTACAGACTTATGGAGCCGTAAGCAGCGAAGTTGTCATCGCCATGGCGGAGGGAGCACGTAAGAGGCTCGGAACCGATTACGCCATTTCGACTTCGGGAATAGCCGGTCCCGATGGAGGTTCTGACGAGAAACCCGTTGGCACTGTGTGGATTGCAGTAGCCTCACCCTCAGGCACCGAAGCCCGATTACTCCACCTTGGACGAGACCGTCACCGCACCATTCAGATGGCCTCTTTCAACGTTTTAAACATGCTCCGAAAAGAATTAATCAAAAAAGTTTAAAAATCATTGGATACTAATGAAATATTTCCGATTTTTGCACTCCCGTTTCAGAACGTATCAGAATAAGAAAAAAATATAAGAGCCATGTCACGAATTTGCCAGATTACAGGAAAAAAATTATTAGTTGGAAACCACGTTTCTCACTCTAATATCAAGTCTAAAAGAAAGTTTTATCCTAACTTGCAGACAAAGAAATTCTATGTTCCCGAAGAAGACGCATGGATCGTGATGAAGGTATCGACTTCAGCTATCAGAACCATCAATAAAAATGGCATTTCAGCTTGCCTGAAAAATGCTGCAAAAAAGGGAATTCTTAAATAGTAAGACTATTTAAAACGGGATGATCGTCTTCGGATTTACGGGGACGATCATTCTTTTTTATCCGATGCGCTCCTTAACGGGGCTTTTTTCATTTCTGCCGGTTGATGGTTCATTAGAAAATTATACTAATTTAGCTTAAATAAATCATCACTGTTTGAGGCCATCTTCTGTTTACATATTTCTGCGTTTTGTCGCCTTGTTTATTTTTGTGCCTGCCACTTTTGTTCAGTCGTTCGCACAAGGAAAAAACGAGGGGATAATCTATGGCCAGATCACCGGTGACGATGGAAAAGGGCTTTATCAGGCCAAAATCCAGGTCAACGACACTGTCAACGGGAAGCCACAGGTCCTCATTGCGGTAAGCAAAAAAGATGGAAGCTACGAACTCAGGGTCCCTGCCGAATCTCCGGTCACCATCACGTTTTCAATGCTGGGGTACATTCATCAATCCGCTCATATAATTGTAAAAACAAGTGAGCGGCATAATCTGAATGTCCGTTTACAGATTCAACCTACACAACTGTCCACCGTTGTCATAAACGAACGGCTGGACCGGACCCTGAATGTCACCCATATCGATCCGAAATCGGCAGCCGTGATCCCCAGTGTGTCGGGAAATGTGGAAGCCCTGATCAAATCCCAGCCCGGGGTTTCATCCAATAATGAACTCAGCTCTCAATACTCAGTCCGTGGAGGCAACTATGACGAGAATCTGGTTTATGTCAACGATATTGAAATCTTCAGGCCATTCCTGGTTCGTGCCGGACAGCAGGAAGGGCTCAGTTTCCTGAACAGCGACCTGATATCTTCCATTACTTTCTCGGCGGGAGGATTCGAAGCCAAATACGGCGATAAAATGTCTTCGGTCCTGGACATCCGGTATCGTCAGCCGACTACCTTTTCAAGCTCGGTCATGTTAAGCCTGCTGGGTGGCTCATTTCACCTGGAGGGAGCCAGCAGGAACAAGAAATTCACATGGCTTACCGGCATCAGGCAAAA
>JAUZOX010000593.1 GCA_030706265.1 Bacteroidota bacterium
CGGCAGCAAAAGCGGCCTTGCGGAAAATCTCGTCAACCTGTTCCTGACTATATGTGCGATATATTTTTTGTGCATTCTTAACACGCTGAATCAACTCTTCCAGTTCCTTCACATCTGAACTGAGCCCTGGCATAACATCACCGGCCGCAATTTTTGCTTTTTCCTCTTTTTTAGCCTCACCCGTGTTCTGAACCGGTTGTGGGACAACTTTGGTATTTTCTTTCATACGTAAATAATTTGTTTAAATTGGTCGTATGGAACTGGCACATCTGATTCTCATCCGTGTTTGTGTTTTCAAACATGCTCGTTTCATGATCCTTAGATTATATTGATTCGTTTTTTTCTTAAATATTTATTGGGCGGCCTGTTCAGCTCTCAATGCCGAAATGATTTTATCCAGATCTGCTTTTTCAATCAGCTTTCCGTTCACTTCTGCATAAGGAGGTTTTGGATCAGAGGTGATTTTATCACAACCCAAGCATACAGAAGCTTCAACATAAACTTCCTCCTTCAGATCATCGGGCAGCTGACTCTTGAGGTTGTTCAAATTTGAACCACCCATTACATAACAGTAAGTTCCCACGCAAATCTTTACTTTTAAATTCTTTTCAGCTTTCATTTTTATTCGTTTTTTGTTAAAGACTATTCCCTTAGATTCTATTGTTAATCCATTAACAGTTCGATGCCACATAGCCAATTACTGTGCCAAAGATCATAACACATTGTGATAAAATAGTTTAACAATTATCACCTAAAAAGGAAAGAGCATAAGCTGTCACAGGATTGAACACAATACCATGTTTTCATATGCTCATTTTTAGGACAGTGTTAAGTATCTGAACACATTCCCGGCCATTTGGTCTTTTTTAAAAAAAAGAATGATACGAGCATGTTTGAAAACACAAACACCGATGAAAATCTGACACGCGAGTTCCATACAACCTATTTAATATAAATTATTTGCGATGAAAATATTTTTTTATCAAACCGCTTGTTGGGACAGCCGACATCACTCCCCTGTGAGAATGCCTTTATTTCTGACATTTTGACACAAACATTTCAACCTTTCAGGTGGTGCACTGTCATTTATGTTAAACAAATCTAAATAAGCATAAAATAATATTCAATTGTAACCAAAAGGCTTAATTATTGTTTGTATGTCGATGTATCTTAAAATATAGTTTTTGGATGATCACGAATTTAAACTAATCATTATACAATATGAAAACAGCTGTATTCAGCACCAAAGTGTACGACAAGGATTATCTTGAAAAGGCCAATGCCGGTAGGCATGAATTAGTATTTTTTGAATCCACTTTACGCCCGAGTTCGGTCAGACTGGCTGAGGGCTTCGATGCGGTATGCGCCTTTGTAAACGACAACCTTTCCGCTGAAGTGATTGAAGGTCTTGCCAGGCTGGGGATAAAACTCATTGTTCTCCGATGTGCCGGTTTCAATCATGTGGACATTGAAGCCACTTCGAAATATGACATCATGGTGCTCCGGGTTCCGGCATATTCGCCCCATGCCGTAGCAGAACATGCCGTAGCATTGATCACGACTTTGGCACGGAAGACCCACAAAGCATACAACCGGGTGCGCGATGGAAACTTCTCACTCGAACGGCTGATCGGTTACGACTTGTTTGGCAAAACCGTCGGCATCATTGGTACCGGCAGGATCGGAGCTGCACTGGCTAATATCATGATGGGATTCGGCTGTAACATCATCGCTTTTGACCGCTACCCCAATAAGGAACTTATCGGCAAAGGGGTCAAATATATGACGCAGGATGAAGTATTTGCACAGGCCGACATCATTTCTCTCCACTGTCCGCTGACTCCGGAATCGCATCACATGATCAACCGTGAAACGCTGAACCAGATGAAAAGAGGAGTAATGCTCATCAACACGAGTCGTGGAAAGCTGATCGATACCGAGGCAGCCATCGAATTCCTGAAAGACGGTCATCTGGGTTATCTGGGAATAGATGTCTACGAACAGGAAGAAAAAATATTCTTCAAAGACCTTTCAGAAGTTGTGATCAGGGATGATAAAATTTCCCGCCTAATGAACTTTCCCAATGTGCTGATCACGGCCCACCAGGCATTCCTGACGGATACCGCATTGACTCAGATTGCTTTGACCACCATTGAGAATCTGAACAACTATGAAAATGAAACGATCGAGCAGGCCAATGTGGTTTCCCTCGAGATGGTAAGATAAATTTTGTTTTACTATTTTTGTACAAAACAAATGACGACCATGCTTGATTTGCTCTATTCACGCCACAGTATTCGTAAGTACACCGCTCAATCCATCGAATCCGAAAAGATTGAGAAATTAATCGAAGCCGCACTGCTCTCCCCTTCTTCCTGCAACCGGGAAGCTTGGAAGTTTGCGGTTGTAACCGACAAGGATGCCTTAAAACAGCTCAGTGTTTCCAAACCGGGTGCCGCCATGCTTTCACATGCACAGCTGGCAATCGTGGTTTGCGGAAACCCGCAGGAGAGCGATGTCTGGGTTGAAGATTGTTCGATAGCAGCC
>JAUZOX010000594.1 GCA_030706265.1 Bacteroidota bacterium
GGCTCGAAGTATGAGCTTGGAGAAGAATAACCCTTAACAGATAACCGTTTCAAATTCGTGGCATCTCCTTCCATTTCGAAAAGCGGAGTTGTACGCGATGAAATTGCAATGAGGCCGCTCCCGTTTCCCATAACTCCACTTCCTCCTTTTTCTACGGCTATTGCCTGAACCATGTTTAACGGGAAGGTTAATATTTCAAACGGCTCATGAACCCTAACGTCGTCAATCATCATGGCTGGGTTTCTGTTTGAACCGGAGGTGCCTCTTCCCATGTTAAATACTTGCTGGCCCTTGTCGTTGGTTTCGACCCTTACATTGAAATAAGACATCAGGATTTGTTCAACGTCAGCATACTGGGTGTAGTTATCCTTAGTCAATTCAAACTGACGGCTCATAAAGCTTACATAGGCATTTTTCTGAAATGGATTAACCTTGTTTGCCGTTACGACCACTTCCTTCAGCTGAATGACTCCCTTTGCCAGTTTGGGGATATCTTCCTTTATTTCATCCTTTGTGTTAACGGGAGCATAAATCTGACTGAAGTCAGGGTCTTTCAGGGTCGTTTCAGGGATTGACATTTGAAGTACGCGATTCCATTTAGCCCCCCTGACGCTCGAAGCGGATGCGATAACATAAGTCGAGTCTGCGAGATAGAGCTTCTGGAAATGAAACTGGCCATTGTTGTCGACCGGAGCCACCATCACTAAGTTATTGGGAGGCGAGATTAAAGAAATCCTGCTTTTTAATTCGGGTTTGTTCTTTATCCAGTTTTTGACCAATCCGTTAATGGTAAATTCATTTTCTGAAGGGAAAGCATAAGGCTTTTGGATATTCATCAGTATTTCAGGCCAATTGTATTTTCTCCAGCCCTGCGTCATCATTAGATTGTCTAAAGCCATGAGGTGTTCGGTGTTATTTTTTTCAAAGTAATAAGCCGGATCTTCAATATCTCCTTTTAGTGCAGTACGCAATTGGGATTCGGTAAGCAGGTTAGTCGTGAAAGTATTCATCAACGTACCTCCCGGCAAAATTGAAAAACTTAATTTGGCTATTTGTGCCTTTGATAATGAATCAGAGGCCGATACGGTCAATTTGTAAGTGTCATCGTCCAATGACTTTATCTTATAGGCGATATTGCCTGTCAGTGCTGTGCTTTTATTATAGAACAGGCGTTCTGCAACGGGCCTGAAATCTTCATCAAAGAGTGTGGCGTACAGGATGCCATTGCCAAGGTCCTTTTTGTTGACTTTAAACTGAAAAGTCGGGCTTGATGTGAAATTGATCTTATAGCTGTTATAGATGGCGCCATTTGCATGCACCATAAGGTAATAGGACTGATTCAAAGAGCGTGTCAGTTTGTTGGCTTGTAACCGGATCCAAACCACAGTCGGAAGATAGGTGTTGATGTTGATGGCTACTCCCTTGTTCTCTACCTGGGGTAAGTTCACTTCCTTTATTTTCCCATTGGGTAGTTCGATGATGGCTCTCAAGGTCTGGCTAGTCGCTTCAGTAATTGTAAAGTTCGTCATTCCCAATCTGTTAGTAGAAAATGAAGTTATTTCTTCATTGTTCGGATCAACTACTTTCCCTTTTGCCATTACACCATGACCGGTTGAATCAATCGCCTTTACTCCTACGACATTATCGATTCCTTCAATAAAGTGGCCACTCTCAGGCAGAAACTGGATGTCGTAACCGTCTTTGGTTCCGGTGTTGTTTGCCTTTTTTGAACCCGCATCATTTTTCTTCCTGATGGCGGCCTGGGTAGCCGGGATGTTGCGTGCAGATGGGGCAAGAATGGTTATTGAGGTGTTGAATTCTTTCTCGTCATAAAAGTTGCGCATCCAGTTTGTATAGGCCCTGAAGCAATAGGTTCCGGGCTCCAGCGTGTCTGCAATATGGATATAATTGCTTGCCGTGCCACCCTTGACATATAATATCTTGCGGCAGAGCATTTTCTTTTCGGGGGTCCATAGTTCAATATAGAGCTTGGAGGTGGTGAAGCTGAGCCGCTTGTTTTCAGGATTCAATACCCATGAAGTGAACCATATGTCGTCTCCCATCACGTATCGCGATTTGTTGAATTGGGTATAAACCATCTCGCGATTGGCTTTAAAGTAGTTGTCGTACGGTGTCAACAGGTTATTCTTGAATAGATCATCCGTTAAGGTTTTCTGAGCAGAAACCGCAACCGAAAACAAAACGAATAGCGTAACAAGCAAGGATCTGAAAATCATTACAAGTAGGGATTTAAAAAATAATGAATAACTGGAGTGTTTTAAGCTTAATTGTCATTGTTTTCACGACCCGGTAACACTATTTTTTCATCGTGTAAAAAGATAAGCCCGTCAAAATTAATGCCTTCAGCTTTTACAACTATTGATTTCAGAGGGTGGGGTATCATAAACCTAAAAGAAGCGGTTCCTGTTGAATCGGTGACAACCTCTGGTTTCCAGTATACAGTAGCATATTTTGCGAAATCAGGATTTATGGCTTGAATGAGGTATCTGGGTTCAAAATATTGTTTGGGTGCCACATA
>JAUZOX010000595.1 GCA_030706265.1 Bacteroidota bacterium
CCGGCAAAAACATCAAAATCATGGGTCTGATATTTTATATACTCGCAACCGTTGCCATCATAAGTGCGCTGATAGTGGTCTTTGCAAAGAATCCGGTAAACAGCGTCATTGCGCTGATTGTGACTTTCCTTGCCATAGCCGGCCATTACATCTTATTGAATGCACAGTTCCTGGCAGTCGTACATATCATCGTTTACACAGGAGCCATCATGGTGCTCTTCCTCTTCGTCATCATGCTTCTCGACATGAACCGGGATAATGAGCCGCATAAAAAGTGGTCTACCAAGCTGGCTGCCGTCATTTCAGGAGGGCTGTTTTTGCTGGTGCTGCTTGCAGCCATCAAAAAACTTTCCCTTATGCCCATTCAGCATGCGGTAAACAATCAGCTGGGGATGGTCCATCAACTTGGACAAGTTTTGTTTAAAGACTTTTTATTACCCTTTGAAGCCACCTCCGTTTTATTCCTTGCTGCAATGGTTGGCGCAATGATGCTTGGGAAGCACGACAAGTATAAAATTTAAGAAATGGAAAAGATCATCAACGTTATACAGATAGTGCCGATTCAACACTATATTTATCTCAGCCTGATACTGTTTGCCATCGGAGTTATCGGAGCCCTGCTGCGCCGCAACTCCATCATCGTCCTGATGTGTATCGAGCTCATGCTGAATGCCGCTAATCTGCTGCTGGCAGCTTTCTCGGCATACTATGCCGATGCTTCGGGACAGGTTTTTGTGTTCTTTATCATGGTAGTGGCCGCCGCCGAAGTCGCGGTGGGACTGGCTATTCTGGTCATGATGAAACGAAACAACAACTCGCTGGACATCAATTTACTGAACAGACTGAGTGACAATCAATAAACCGGAATTATAAAAGACTAGAAATATGATACAATTCGCATGGTTGATTCCGCTCTTTCCCCTGCTGGGATTTGTGATCAACGGCATCGGGAAGAATACCATCAGCCGTAAGGGCTCGGGAATAATTGCCAGTGTGGCGGTCTTTCTCTCATTTGCAGTGGTGAGTGCGCTCTATTTACAGGTAATCAACGACTCGTTGCAAAGCGTCACGATCGGCTTATTCGATTGGCTGAGTGCCAGTGATCTGCATGTTTCTTTTTCCCTTTTGATCGATCCGTTATCCGTCACCATGATGATGATCGTGACCGGAGTAGGACTGCTGATCCACATCTATTCGATCGGATACATGGGAGAAGACGAACATGCCAATACTTTCTTCGAGTACATGAACCTCTTCATTTTCTTCATGCTGATGCTGGTCATCGGGGCCAACTTCCTCATCCTCTTCATCGGCTGGGAAGGAGTTGGGCTTTGTTCATACCTTTTGATCGGGTTCTGGTTCAAAAACAACGATTACAACTATGCCGCCCGGAAAGCATTCATCATGAACCGCATCGGAGACCTCGGTTTTCTGATCGGCATCATCGTGATATACTATCAGTTTGGATCCGTTAATTTCAATGTCGTATTCAGCAAGGCAGGACTGCTTGCAACCGGCACCCCCGTTGTCACTGCCATCACGATTATGCTGCTGATAGGTGCTTTGGGAAAAAGTGCCCAGATACCCCTTTACACCTGGTTACCTGATGCCATGGCCGGCCCCACTCCCGTGTCGGCATTGATCCATGCCGCAACCATGGTTACGGCAGGCGTTTATATGATTGCCCGCAGCAGTGCCCTGTTTGTGCAGGCTCCCTTTACCATGGACCTGATCATCGTGATCGGCCTTACCACCGCCCTGCTTGCAGCAATTATAGGTCTCAAACAAAACGATATTAAAAAAGTGCTGGCCTACTCCACGGTCAGCCAACTGGGATACATGTTCCTCGCCCTGGGGCTTGGCGCATTCTCAACCGCCATTTTTCACGTCACCACGCACGCCTTCTTCAAAGCCCTCCTCTTTCTGGGTGCAGGAGCGGTCATTCATGCAATGGGTGGTGAACAGGACATCCGTTACATGGGTGGAATCAGGAAGAAATTACCCGTCACCTTTATCACCTTTTTGATCGCCACACTGGCTATTTCAGGCATTCCCCCCTTCTCAGGGTTTTTCTCCAAAGACGAGATACTGGCAGCGGCATGGGACCGCAACCCTTTGATCTGGCTACTCGGCATGCTGACTGCCTTGATCACCTGTTTCTACATGTTCAGGCTGCTATACCTGGTCTTCTTCAGTTCGTTCCGAGGTAGTGAACAACAAGCACACCATCTCCACGAACCTGCCAAAGTAATGACCATTCCGCTTATCATTCTCGCAATACTGTCATTTGCAGGTGGGTTTTTGAACATTCCCGATATCTTCGGCGGAAACCAGGGCTTTCATAATTTCCTCAGTCCGGTGATGTCTAAAATACCCAATACCGAAATGATCGCTGCCACCTCTTCAACGGAATATACCCTGATCGGCGTTTCGGTGGTCCTGCTCTTGGTGACCATCTTTATCGCACGGCAATATTATGTCGTGAAAAAGCAGGTTCCTGAAGCCGATCCGTCACAACTAACCGGAATTGCCAGG
>JAUZOX010000596.1 GCA_030706265.1 Bacteroidota bacterium
CTCGAATATCTGGATGCCGTAAGTATTCATCCATATCGTAACTATTCCAAATCGCCTGAAACTGCAGTAGCCGATTATCAGAAGTTGCGTGCGCTGGTCGAAACTTATGCCCCCCAAGCCAAAAAGAACATGCCCATCATCAGCAGCGAATGGGGATATTCAACAGCATTGAAGGCCCTCTCGTTGGAAACCCAGGCTGCATTCATCGTCAGGATGCAATTGTCAAATCTGCTTGCAGGCATTCCGGTTTCCACCTGGTACGATTGGAAAAATGACGGTACCGATCCAAACGATTGGGAACAAAATTTTGGGACGGTTACCAATGATTTGGTACCTAAACCCTCTTACAATGCCATTAAATTAATGAACATGCAGCTGAGAGGTTACACACTGGTACAAAGAATGGATCTTAAAAATGATCACGATTATACCTTGCTTTTCAAAAATGACAAAGGCAATTTTAAGCTCTGCGCCTGGACGGATGATCAGGCCCATTCTGTCAAGATTACCAATAAGATTCCCAAAATCAATAAAATAATGGTCACTGACGGTAATGGTAATGACAGCAAGCCAACGATTGAACAGGGCGGTTTGGTTCTGGATCTGAGCGCTATGCCACAATATGTTGCGCTTCCCCAGGGAATCAAACTAAATTAAGACAGTTTCTTTAAATGAAGGTTGAGAAGATAAACCGTCTTATATCATTCAGGAATTAAATATTGACGATCTCGATTTTCACAATTTCGAGTCCTTTTTTGATTTCCAGCGCGGCAAAATACACGCCCACAACCACTGAGATCATGCCAGCAAGGAATGCCGTGAGGGCTATGATATAGGTTATGTTCATCGTCCAGACATAATTAAGTCCGATGAGCAATGAGGCGAAAATAAAAAAAGCGATTGCGATATAATAACTTGTTACGGCCTTCTTCACAAGTACGACCCTGAAGGCAAAGAGTTCGATCTCGGTATTGATATTCTGCAGGCGGTTTTCTTCAACTTCGTTCAGGTTGCCCAGTTTGGGCGGAGTAATCAATTTGCGCTTTTCATCGGCAAGAGCTCTTATTCTTGCGACTACGAGTGAATATTTGTTGTTCATCCCTAACAAGAGTAATCCGCATGCCGAAATCATGATGCCGGGTGCCAGCATTGACTGAATGATGCTCACTATTAATTCCATGTTATTACGATATTATAAACTATTTGAATTATTTACTGAGACGGTGATTGATTTCATTTAACAATTTCTGGTGCGCCAATTGATTTTCCATGAGCGTTTTCAGTTGTTCTTCCATCAGGAGGTCAAGCTTTTCGTTCAGGTTCCTGATTTCTATCTCGGCCTTCAGGTTGACCATGTAATCGTTTTCAGCTCTTTTCCGGTCAATATCTTCTTTCCGGTTTTGGCTCATCATGATAATCGGAGCTTGTATCGCGGCCACACATGAGAGAATCAAATTCATCAATATAAAGGGATACGGATCAAATGAGGCTTTACCAATAGCTAAAGCATTGTAGATGATCCAGACGGTCAGTGTGATCATGAAATAACTGATGAACTTCCAGCTACCTCCAAATGCAGCTACTTTATCTGAGAGCTTTTCACCTTTGCTCATTACTTCCCGGGGCGGGTGGTGAAGATTGGTCGTCATCAGTTTCTCTTCATTGATTGCCTTGGCAACAAGCTCATGCAGTCTTCTTATGTTTTTATCTTCTGTCTTGCCAAAGTATTCGACGGCATCTTTTGGCTTCCTTTTCATATGTATATGATTTATGTTAAATTGGTCGTATGGAACTCGCATGGAGAATTTTTTTCGGTGTTTGTGTTCCCCAACATGCTCGTTTCATTTTTTCTTTTTATGGTGAATAAATTCGTTTAGTCGATAAGCGTAACGGATGAGGCTTTAAAACAAGCCCAAATTTTGCTTCCCTGTTCGAGGTGAAACTTCAGGACCGATTCTGCCGTAAGTTGAGCATGAAGTTGAATACCATCTTCAACCGTAAGCTCATATCCATGCCGGCATGGGTGGATGTCGGTAATGGTCCCATGGAAATTGTTCCGGGTACTCAGATCGGGCTTGTCAACGCTGAGTACGATATTTTCATGGTTGATCAATGCAAATCCTTCGGTGATTGATGGCTCGCCATAGCAGTATATTGAGGTCCCGGGCGAAACCTCGGCCCGGAGCAAATCGGAATGCTGTTCATGAAAAACCTTTACCCTGAAAAAGTTACGGTGGCCCGACAGATTTGCTATAAATGAAGACCTGGGACGCTCGAAGACTTCACGAACCGTTCCGGTATGAACGATGATTCCATTTTCAATGATGGATACCCTTTGCGCCATGGCAAGTGCCTCTTCGAAGCTGTGTGTAACATGGATAATGGTGACGCCACTCTTGTTAATCATCCTGAGCAAAGACCTTAACTCGTATTGAAGACTGACATCCATAGCCGATAAAGGTTCATCGAGCAATAAAACCGATGGCTTCAATGCCAGGGTACGTGCCAGCGCAACTCTTTGTTGTTCACCTCC
>JAUZOX010000597.1 GCA_030706265.1 Bacteroidota bacterium
AATGGGTACACTTCTTTTGATCTGGCAGCTCAATTTACAATGAGACGTTGTGCCGAAATAACTCTGGAACAGGGCAAAAGATATTTTATCAAAGCCTTGAACCCAGGCCAATATAAGGCAAAATTTAAAAGTACAAGTTCACCAAATCGGACTCCTCCAGCACAATTTATATTTATGATACTGGATTCAAAATCTGATTCCCCGAATGTTTTTGATGCTATTAGAGTCATAGATGAAACTGACAACTCAGCAAAAGGTAAATTATCTCCAAAAGCTCAAGAATATTATGATATTCTGATAAAAAATTAAATCCGTTTTGAAAAAATCATAATTGTGTGCTAAAAAGCGTATTGAAGCCTTCAGAGATTAATGGAGTCCATCTCCGAGGGAGTATATTTGCAAAAACTGATAAGATTTGAAAAGCCCCGCTTCTTTTTAGTTATTTTGAATGACTGTCATGAGAAAATTAGCGTTAAAGGCACAATATTCGGGTTGATATTTTTTGTTAGGTAATAGTCAGTTATTTGTAGATTTGAATATTAATGCTTCATAATCAGGTTTTGTAATAAGTCAACTATTTTCGATTGTATCATCTTAAAAAATATATACTCATGAAATATATACTTATTATTTTGGGGCTTTTTTCAATCAATTTGAAGGCTCAAACCATATTAAACTTTAACAAACGATTTGTCGAATGTGAAGACCAATGGGTTGCATTTCAAATGAATAAAGACAGCGTCTATAATTATGGCTTTATTTATATTGATGCACAAGCCGGGCTGACTTTAAATTATGAAGGTTCATTTAAAATCACGCCGGACAATATCTTTGTTCCAAAGAAAAAAAATGATAGCGTATCTTTCAAATACAGGCTAAGCCCAAACCAGGTGAAAGTAGCAATTATTCCATCTTCAAAATATAAAGAGTTGTCGATAAAAAGGTATCCCGACTGGTTGAAAATCTATGAGAGTGATACGACATCTGTTGCAAGACTGTACAGATGGGGGTATTTATACAATTCATGGGACGAATGTGCAAAGGCATTGACCTATCTTGAGAAGGGTCAAAAAATAAATCCCAAATACCCAGGACTTGAATTTGAATTGGCATTTGCTTATAACGGTTTGGGACAGTTTGATAAAGCTATTGCTGTTTTGGAAGATGCCATTAAAACGAATCCCAATAACGGTTACATGTACAAAGAGCTTTCATTTGCTCAAATAGGTTTGCGACAAATAGAAAAAGCGGTGCTAACTTGTAAAAAGGCGATTGCTCTTTGCCCCGATAAATCAATCAAAAGCGAAATAGCTTTTAATATGGCCGGTTATTATTTCAGGTTAAAGGATAAAGAAAATTTCAAATATTGGGCTGATGAAACAAAAAAATGGGCTACAACAGGCGACCGTTTTATGGTAAATATTAACAATTTGGAAGCCAAAATTGAACAATGAGTAAAAGTTGACACCATTTATAATTGGGATCAGAAGGAATTGCCATCAGCCAATGTCTTTCCAACCTATATAGCCATCTGAGATTTCCAATATTCTCGGTTCGAACTTTCGGGAACCCCTGTTTACAGCGAAAGCACCTGCTTGCGGGCAAGCAGTTTTTCTTTCAGGGTTTGGTACGATATATCCTGTACCGCCTGGTGATGATCGATTGCAATTGTTGCTGCCACAGCGGCCGACTGCCCCAAAATCATGAATACCGGTTCCATCCGTATCGATCCGTAAGCAATGTGGCTCGCTGAAACACAAACGGGAACAATCAGATTGGTACACTCTTCCTTCTTCGGAATGATCGATCCATACGAAATGGCATAAGGTGCGCGCGGATGAACACCCACATCTCCTTCATTTTGCACGTATCCATCGGATGTCACATACCGTTGTGCATTGTGCGAATCCATATCGTAAGAGCCCATTCCAACGGGATTTGGCACATTCCGTTTGGCCAGAACATCATTTTCACTTGTTACATATACTCCGGTCATGCGTCTTGCTTCCCGGATATACAATTGCCGGGACCAGTTCCCGTTGTCGGTAAACTCGTCTTTGGCCAATCCCCATTTTTTCATTTCTTCCCTGATTTTCTCCGGCACCCTCGGGTCGTTTGTCACAAAATAGAGCAACCCTTTTTGGTAATCCTCATGGGCATTGATGATCTCTTTCCGGCGTGCGTAAGAGGCTTCAGGATAATCGTAGTTCATGCCAATGAAATCACAACTAAACGGACCGTGGTTGTTGGTATCGGTTTTCCGGTTGGGTATCATGTCGAACTTGTTAAACCACTCTCTCCAGCCTGCATCGAATACCCGCGCCAATAATTCATATTTCGAGGGATCATAATTTTCGGGTTTCGGAAATGGTACCCTGTTATCAGGATGGTTGCTCATGCACAAGCGGAAGCAGTAAGCCTGAATTTTATTGTCTCCCGTGCCGTTTGCGGCAATTGGTTCGGGTGAAATGCCATATAATAATCCACTTTCGGGCCGGCCGGGAATCTTATAGGGATCGATTTTATTCCTGAA
>JAUZOX010000598.1 GCA_030706265.1 Bacteroidota bacterium
CCAAAGACACCGGTGCCATTCAGGCTCTCCTGGTTCTTGCCCAGATATTTACCCCACATTTCACCAGCACCGCAGGCATCACTGCGGATATAGACATTGATTTTCCCCTGTGCTTTTTTATCCACTTTTTGCAGGCTCGTTCCCCATGCCGAAATATTTCCCGAAATGAAGATCTGCCGGAAGTTCTCCCTTGTCATTCCTTTTATCTTCAATTCATCCAGAACCGGGTTCTTGTCACTGATTGTCGGGAGGACCGCATCCTTGGCCACGGAGGTGAGCCATGCGCCCTTAGCAACTTCGGCCTTATTCACCTGCCTTGACAGCATACCCAGGTCGACCATGCCGGAGAGTGCATCGGTCATTCCTTTTCCGGCACCACCTGCCGAGATGTCGATCTTGACACCGGGATTGATTTTCTTAAATTCTTCTGCCCATTTAACCGCCAGTGGGTACAACGCAAAAGCACCCGATATGCTGATGGTACCTTCAAGTTTACCATTGATATTCTGATTTTTTTTCTTTCCTCCGCAGGCTGAGAAAAAAAGCAAGGCTCCAATGATAATTAACGTGTTGAAATACTTCATAAAACTGGTGTACTTTTGCATAGACGATCTGTAATTTATATAAAATGCTAAGGTAAAATTTTCTTTGCATATTTGAGAGGCTTGTTTGAAAGTTATCAATAAATTCAATATTTTCGGTTGAGCTTAATAATTGTTACCTATTTTTGAAAAATAAAAACATATCGGAATGAGATTATTTAGAACACTAAGGCGGATGGTCCGGATTCTGTTTGTGCCAGGAAGAGAATGGAGCTTGATTGCACGTGAACCTGAGACCACAGATCTCATTATTAAATATTACGCCTGGCCTTTTATCGTATTGGGCGCCTTGGTCAAAGCCGGTAATGTTTTCCTGAAGTTCACCCACGATGTCAATTTGATTCAGTTTAAGATTCCCTTTTCGTTGACGGTTCTTTTGTTTTATATGTTGGTCCCGCTGTTTGTTTTGCTGGTGGGGGGAAGCCTGATAAGCCGTTTCAGCAAGTCAAGGGGAGCCACGGGACCGAACGGAGGAGCACTGCGTTTACTGATCTACAGTTATACCCCGGTTTTTCTTGCGACTATTTTTATAAATGCGGATCGTTATATTCATAATTATCAATATATTGGTTTGGTTAGCGTATATTCTGTCGTGCTTTTCTGGCTTGGCATCGAGCCTGTGTTGCATATCCCTTCAGGAAAAAGACTAGGACTGCTCCTCTTTTCGAGCCTGTTGCTTTCTTTCTTGTTTTTTGTGATGGTGGTGGTGACACGGGTGACGATTAATCTACTTTATCCAGAAGGGGTCGTCCTGTTTTTATAGATTTTGATTATTTTTGCTTAAAATTGAATGTTATGTTAAAGATGGTACCCAAATTGAAATTTACCGAGAGCGGTAACTTTTTTTTGATTGCAGGCCCTTGTGTAGTTGAAAATGAGGAAATGCCTCTCGAAATTGCCTCCGTGGTTAAGAAGATTACGGATCGTCTTGAGATCCCTTATATTTTTAAAGCTTCATACCGTAAGGCAAACCGTTCAAAAATAAGTTCCTTTATCGGAATAGGAGATGTCAAGGCGCTGATCGCAATAAAGCGGGTTGGCGATACTTTAGGTATCCCAACTTTAACCGATATCCATACTGCCGAGGAGGCTGCCATGGCTGCTCAATATGTCGATGTCCTTCAGATTCCCGCTTTCCTGTGCCGTCAGACTGACTTATTGATTGCTGCCGCGCGTACGGGAAAAGTCATCAATATTAAAAAGGGTCAGTTCCTCTCTCCCGAGGCGATGGAGTTTGCAGTGGAAAAAATCATCAATGCCGGTAACGACCGTATCATGTTGACAGAACGGGGTACCACTTTTGGTTATGGTGACCTGATTGTAGATTTCAGGGGAATTCCCGTGATGCAGCAGATGGGGGTACCTGTTGTCCTAGATGTCACCCATTCCTTGCAGCAGCCCAATCAATCAATCGGCGTGACGGGCGGCCGTCCCGAAATGATCGAAACCATGGCACGGGCCGGCATCGCTGTGGGTGCAGACGGATTATTCATCGAAACGCATCCCAACCCTGCCGTAGCTAAAAGCGATGGCGCCAACATGTTAAAGCTTGATCTGATGGAAGACCTGATGGAGCGACTGGTTAAAATCAGGGAAGCGATCAAGTAACAAATCAAACGAGACAATCTTTATTATCTGTTCCCGGAGACGCAAGAACTTGCGTCTCTGTTTGTTTCAGGTAAAAGGGTTGTCGGAGGATGTCCTCATGACCTGCAGCGATATGACATCCTGAAGCGTTAAAGGCATCAAAAAAAATACTTTAAAAATACATCTTGCAGGGGCTCTTTGCCCGGTGGATAGAAGGCAGATGAAAGATCAACGAGACTTCGTGCGAGAGGTTCCCTTTCTTTTTATTGCTGGTCACCGTAACATCAACGCTGTAGTTCAACCTGACAGTGGAGAGCATATCGCTGTTAAGATTTACATCG
>JAUZOX010000599.1 GCA_030706265.1 Bacteroidota bacterium
ATAATGCACTTGCCCTGAGTGGCTGACAATCTGACATGCACTTGCTTTTACCGGTTCTTTGCGACATGCGGCTACTTCTTTTCTGACTGGCATATTTTTTGCTCTGCCCTTTGTATGTGTTTATGCCTCAATTTTGCAGCGCCGATGCAATCATGAAGGTGAAAAAAAGGAAGTTAAAACAGTATCCGAAATAGATGATAAAAAAGTAGTAAAATTTAGATTTAAAGGATACTTTATGGATACTTTATGGATACTTAATGGATACTTAATGGATACCTATAGAGTATCTATAAAGCATCTTTCAACGATGCATCAATTTTTTTTCAATTATTCCGGTTACCTGCTGCGTAGGATAAGGGTAGGTACATGTTTCCTGTGGGGTGTAATTTTCCTGTAAGTCATTTCAAATAAACCCCTTCTCTCGATCACTTAGCAAACGTCGTACCGTTTTATCAGAACTTTGAACCAATTTTAAGGGTCAACCTGAAAAGTCGGAATGTTATTTTTTCCCTTTAACGTTAAAAAACATCTATGCTCAATACCCCCCAACTTTTGCAACTGATCCATTATCGCCAAAAGTCAAACTAATACTTGTACTTCGCATATAACTTCCTTCAGGATAATTATATGGATTTCCTTCAGCGCTACGTACTTTTCCTTCTCCTTTCTCTTTTTTCGTAGTGCTATTTGACATGCCATTATTGGAAGAACTGGTATTTTGTTGTGCTTGTTGGGAGTTATTAACCTCCGCATTTGCGGGTTTCCTGTCTTGAGGCGGAACGTACATCCCTGTGAAAGAATCAAATCTGTTTCTACCATATAAATCCATGACACTCATTCCGTCGGGGTCAATAAATCTAAAGGAATTATTCTTTCCGTAAAACTATGGGTTCCAACTCATAGACGGTTCTGCAAGCGAATCTGGTGTGTGCTACCTGCCATTCTGCGGATCATAGAACCGTACACCGTAATCCAACCATTCCAAAGATAACTCCTTTTGCAGCTCTTTGCCATTGTATTTGTTATTCTCTTTCAGACTGAAAAGTGTTAATAAAAATTCAATGAATCCGGATACAAGGAATCCTGAAAAGAAAATCGTACCTTTGCCGGCCTTTTATAGGCAACTATTCAATATTTTAAGAGATAAATTTTCAAATGATTACAGTTTCAGAGTTAGGGGTTCAGTTTGGTAAGCGGGTATTGTTTCAGGATGTAAACCTGAAATTCGTGGGTGGCAATTGTTATGGTATTATCGGGGCGAATGGCGCCGGAAAATCTACATTATTAAAAATGATTTCGGGCGAGATGGAACCTACCAGAGGTTCGATTTCATTGGGATCCGGTGAACGATTGTCGGTGCTCAAACAGGATCACAACGAGTTTGACGAATATACATTATTAGATACAGTTTTGATGGGACATGAGACACTCTGGAACATCATGCAGGAGAAAGATGCTTTATATTCGAAGGCCGATTTTACGGATGAGGATGGCGTCAGGGTTTCAAATCTTGAAACCAAATTTGCCGAGATGGATGGCTGGAATGCCGAGAGCGATGCAGCAAACCTGTTAAGCGGGTTAGGCGTCAAGGAAAGTTTACATCATTGGCAGATGAAAGACCTGAGCGGAAAAGAAAAGGTCAGGGTGTTGCTGGCCCAGGCTCTTTTTGGAAAGCCCGACAATCTGTTACTGGATGAGCCGACCAACGATCTTGACCTGGATACGGTCATGTGGCTTGAAAAATATTTATGTAATTACGAAAACACGGTACTGGTCGTTTCACACGACAGGCACTTTTTAGATTCAGTATCGACCCACACAGTCGATATTGACTTTGGAAAAATCAGGATGTTTGCGGGTAACTATTCTTTTTGGTATGAATCGAGCCAGCTGGCATTGCGTCAAATGCAGGTACAGAATAAAAAGAATGAAGAAAGGCGCAAGGAGCTGCAGGAATTCATCCAACGCTTTCGTGCCAATGTCTCCAAATCACGACAGACCACCAGCAGGCAAAAGATGCTGGATAAGCTTACTCCCGAAGAGATTGAACCTTCGACTCGTAAATACCCCGGCATTATTTTTACACCCGAACGCGAACCCGGAAACAATATTCTGGAAATAAGGGGGCTGGGCAAGAGTATCAATGGGGAGGTGCTTTTCAAGGATGCCGACGTCATGGTCAATAAGGACGATAAAATTGTCTTTTTATCCCGCGATCCGCGTGCTATGACGGCCCTGTTTGAAATCCTGGCGGGCCATGATTCCGATTACACCGGATCATTCGATTGGGGAGTTACTATTACTCCCGCTTATCTGCCACTCGATAATTCCGGTTTTTTTGATTGTGATCTATCGCTCATTGACTGGCTTGCCCAGTTTTCGTCAGATACATTGGAGAGCTTCTTGCGTGGATTCCTTGGTAAGATGTTATTTGCAGGTGAAGAGGTTTATAAGAAAACCAGGGTGCTTTCGGGCGGTGAGAAAATGCGTTGTATGATTGCACGAATGATGCTGAAAAATGC
>JAUZOX010000006.1 GCA_030706265.1 Bacteroidota bacterium
GACACGCTTAAAAGACTATCTGGCCACTTCGCGTAAAATGATGTACGAAACCGATAAGGAGATGCAGTCAGTACTTGGCAATCCCAATGACAATGAATTTCTCCTTATTTCGGAAAAGAAACTGGAAGATTTTAAAATTGCGGTCCAAAAACTTTTAGCCTTAAAGCCGCAAACCGTTTGACCTTCATCAATTTTAACGGGATAAAGGATATTACGTTTTTTAATCCGAAATAATTTGACGGCAATACAGGCAAGCGGCAATGACCGGAATACAGCTTTGGATCACCCCCCCTTCTAAATACCTTTAATTGGGCCGGCAAAAGGTAAGCCTGTAAACTTTTTTAGGCCGATAAACTTAATGTATCATCTTCTAATTGTATCAGAGCGGAATAGAAACTCGAAGGGATTATAGCCTTTGTTACTGATCTCATTGCCACTTCCAATTGCGCCAGGCCTATACCACTGTTTTTTGATCTTTCAATTTTAGCAGGCTTCCTTTTTCTTTCATCGTTTTAAAGACCAATTTTTAACCTAAATTTGGGCAGGGAACATTATGACTTCAAATGTCGTTTAATTCTTAAGTATATCCGTATGAAACGAGCATGATTGAAAATCACAAACGCCAATGAACCGAGCATTTATGCGAGCTCTATACGACCTATATAATCAAATAATTTACGTATGAAGAAATATATTACCATCGCATTATCCATTATCATTGTTCTCCTTGTTTTTATATCGGGAGGGCTGGAGTTCCCAAAATATGCGGCGAGAATGCCTTATCTGATTTTCGTTGTCGGTATTGAATATTATATTTGGCGTTCGTTCAAAGATGCTACCGGGAAATGGGGTCGCTTCATGCGTAAATACTTCTGGATCCCGGATATCTTATTGGTCAGTTTCTTTTTGGTGGCCCGCATCATTCCTTTTGAGCACTGGATCGGCCCCTTAAGGACTTATTACACAGGGATCATTTTAATAATCTACCTGCCCCGACTGATACCATTGCCTTTTCTTCTGATCAAGGATATATCCCGTATTTCGGGGAAGCTGTTTCATTTCTCATTGCCCCGGTTTGAAGAAGGGCTCATGAACACAGGTCTTAATTTTTCATTGCTTGTATTTATTTTGTTGATGTATGGCATGTTATTCGGTGTTTACCTCTTCAAAGTCTATGATGAACCGATAAAAATCGATAAGCTACCTCCCTCTTTGGAAGGTATGCGGATTGTCCAGATCTCAGATATGCATCTGGGTAGCTGGGTATCGACTTTACCTTTGAAAGATGCGGTTACAGACATCAACAACTTATACCCCGATATCGTTTTATTTACCGGAGATCTGGTCAACTTCACCTCGGATGAGGCATTCCGGTTCGGGGATGTCCTTAAAACGGTCAAGGCTCCGTTAGGGGTTTATGCTATCCTGGGAAATCACGATTACGGGGATTATATCCATTGGCCCGACTCGGTTTCCAAACAACGTAATCTGGATGCGCTTTGCCAGTTTTACAAAAAAATAGGCTGGAGGTTGTTGCGAAACGAGAGTGTGGTCATTCACAAAGGCAGCGATTCGCTCTTGCTCATCGGCATTGAAAACTGGAGCGTTAAGAAAATATACGGTCACCGGGGGAATGTGCTCAAAGCCATCGGTAACCACAAGTCCATGCCGCTTGAGATTTTGCTTTCGCATGATCCGACGCATTGGCAATACGAAGTATCAAAGAAATTCAAGGATATCAACCTGACCCTTTCGGGACATACACATGGTATGCAAATGGGCATTGAAACAAAGTGGTTTGTGTTCAGTCCTGCTCAATGGATGTATAAATACTGGGCCGGACTTTATCAAAATCCGGACGATGGTGTCAAACTCCAATACCTATATGTAAACAGAGGATTGGGCCATCTAGGTTATCCGGGGCGAATCGGCATGAATCCTGAAATCACCCTGATTACCTTAACCAACTCACAAAACACAGAGATTAATAAAGCAATAAGCGACAATTAACAGGCTGGTACAAAAAACATGAACTGGAACAGATGCTTTCGAATCTTTATATTGCTCACAGGATTATTGTTTTTACCCCGGACAACTGAAGCTCAACAGAATATATACATTGTTAAATTTAAAGACAAGAACAGTTCTCCCTATTCCATAAACCGTCCGTCCGAATTTCTTTCCCAAAAAGCAATTGACCGTAGGCAGCGGCAGCATATCGTTATTACTTCAGAAGACCTTCCGGTCAATCCGGCCTATAAAAATGCCATTATGGCTCTGGGTGTCAAAATAAGGCTTGAACTGAAATGGTTCAATTCGATTGTCGTCCAAACCGGTCCGGATAAAGCTTCTCTCATTCAGACCCTTGGTTTCGTTGAATCCCTGACATCGTTAGGTCCTGTTCCCTCGTTATTTCAGGCAACGGTTAAGCCCTTTTTTAAAAACGAATCCACCGATAACCCTTACCTTAAGAAATCAATGTCAGCCGAGGACTACGGTTCGGCCGAAACCCAGATAGAACAACTGAACGGGCATTTGCTTCACCAGATGGGGCTTCTGGGAAAAGGAATGACGATTGCGGTGTTGGATGCCGGTTTCTGCAATCTGTACACGCTTGCTGTATTTGACAGCCTGAGGTTAAACGGAAGATTAAAGGGAGCGCATGATTTTACCTATATGCCTAACTTTCTGACCGGGCAAGATGCAACGCATGGTTCCGAAGTACTATCGCTCATGGCTGGTTGGTTGAATAACCTTCAAATCGGAACCGCACCCAACGCCGATTACTATTTGTTAAGGACGGAAGACAATAGTTCGGAGTCGCCTGTTGAAGAATACAACTGGGCTGCAGGAGCCGCTTATGCCGACAGCGTTGGCGCTGACATCATCAGCTCTTCTCTGGGGTATACCGTTTTTGATCCTACTTATGAAGCATACGATCACACCTACCCTGATCTTAACGGTCATACGGCTTATGTCACCCGTGCTGCTACCATGGCAGCCGGGAGGGGCATCCTGATCGTCAATGCCGCAGGAAATGAGGGAAACAGTAAATGGAAACACATTGTTGCCCCGGCTGACGCCGATAGCATTCTTGCCGTCGGAGCAGTCAACACAAAAGGAGTGGCGGCAGCTTTCACTTCACTCGGTCCCACCGTAGATGGCAGGATTAAACCCGATGTAGCAGCTTGCGGTTTGGGAACCACGTTGGCCAATCCACTCAACAGCAGTTTGATCAGTGCTAATGGCACCTCTTTTTCAACTCCTCTCATTGCCGGCCTCTGCGCCTGCCTTTGGCAGGGAAATCCAGGCGTTAAAAATGTAGACATTATCAATGCGCTCAGGCTAACCGCCTCTCAGAGTGCATCACCGGATAATGTCCTGGGGTATGGAATTGCCAGTTTCTACAGGGCATATCTGTTGTTGAAGAAAATGCAAATCAATGCCAGCCCCAATAAACCCGCTTATTTGTTGTCCGCCAATCCATTCAGGGAAAACATGGAGCTGGTGATTACAAGCCCTTCACCTTCAGGATGGACCATTGACTTATTCACTATGCAGGGGAAACTTGTTGAACGATTTGTAAAGGTATCCTCAAACGAACCCATATTGATTGGAAGTAAAATCAGATCAGGCATTTACCTGTTACGCATCCTATCGGGTAATCAAATCGCAATTGAAAAAATAATCAAGGAATAACGGTTGCTCTTTTGCCCAAGATCTATAAATAGAGCAGAGTTGCAATGATTTGCAACTCTGCTCTATACAAAATAAACTATGTTTTGTTTAATGAAACTTAAGCTGGATATATTTAGAAAAGCTTTTCAAGCTTACCAACGAGTGTCGATTTAGGAACAGCGCCAACTTGTTTGTCTGCTAATTCGCCCCCTTTGAAAAACAAGAGGGTAGGAATATTGCGTACACTATACTTGGCAGTTATCGCAGGATTGTCATCGACATTAAGTTTTCCAATGACAGCACGGGGTTCATATTCTTTGGCCATTTCTTCTACTATTGGTGTAAGCATCCGGCAAGGACCACACCATTCTGCCCACAGGTCAACAACGACAGGTTTTTCCGACTTGATTACTAACTCATCGAAATTAGCATCAGTGAATTCTAAAGCCATAATTTTGATTTTAAACTGTTTTAAAAAAATTGAATAAATAACAAATAGTATTATAAAAAGTTTAGGTATTGATTCTGAACTTTACACCTTTTTGATCTAACGACCGGAGCAGCTCAGAGCAAAGTATCTTGTATTTTCCGGATGCCATCTCTATATTGGTCTTGTCGGAAGGATCAAAAATAAGAAATTTCACCGGACAATTGCCTTTGTTTTTGGATATCATTTCATATAAATAATCCATATAGCTTTGGCTGAGCTCATTAAGAGGAATATGGATGGTTACAGATTTCACCTGTTTATCGAGGACATCGGAGAGCAACTGAATCGAAGTCACTTTTAATTCCAGAAGGTCTTCCTGTCCAAAGCGTGAATCCACCTTTGCCCTGATCAATAAAGGAAGCTCATTAACGATGTATTGTTTGTTGTTCAGATAGTTATCCGAAAACAATGCCATGCGGGTCATGCCGCTTTTATCCTCAATATTGAATGCGCCAAAGGGTCTTCCGGTTTTAGTTGTCCGGTGTTCTGCATTTGAAACCATGCCGCCAAAAACGAGTTCGCGCCCCTTATATGGTTTTAAATCATCCTTAAAATCAGCAATTTGGACATTTGTAAAATTAATGATTTCAATGGCATAGTCATCAAGAGGATGGCCTGAAATATAGAATCCGGTTACTTCAAGTTCATGTTTTAACTGCTCCAGTTTGCTCCATGGCCCACATTTGGGTAACTCTGGGTCAGGAATAGCGGACCCGCCCCCTATATCCCCAAACAACGAAGCCTGAGCAGAGTTGAGGCTGGACTGGTAGCTGGTACCGTATTTTATTAGTTTTTCCAGAAATGAAGTATTGTCCTTATCCGTAAAGAAGAATTGAGCCCTGTGAACATTCCCCAGACTATCAAAGGCACCCGCTACGGCCATGGCTTCAATGCATCTTCTGTTACAGGAACGCAGATTAATGCGTTTGACAAAGTCAAAGATACTGGCGTATGGACCGTTTTTTTCACGCTCTTCCATTAAGGATTCAACCGCAGCACCGCCAACACCTTTGATGGCGCCCATTCCAAAACGAATTTCCCCCTTTTTGTTTACCGTAAATTTAAGCACGGACTCATTGACATCGGGACCCAATACCGGGATTTTCATTTGTTTACATTCATCAATCAGAAAAGTGATCTCCTTGATATCGTTCAGGTTATGGGTCAAGTTGGCAGCCATAAACTCGGCAGGATAATGCGCCTTTAAATAAGCTGTCTGGTAAGCCACATAGGAATAACAGGTAGAATGTGATTTATTGAAAGCATATTCTGCAAACGACTCCCAGTCGCTCCAGATCTTTTCCACCACGCCCTGTTCCATTCCATTTGCCAGACACCCTTTGATGAACTTGTCTTTCAGTTCGTTCATCACAGAGATCATCTTCTTTCCCATGGCCTTGCGCAGCTTGTCGGCTTGTCCCTTGGTAAAACCAGCCATTACCTGCGACAACAGCATCACTTGTTCCTGATAGACAGTGATTCCGTAAGTATCGGCCAGGAATTGTTCCATCACCGGATAGGCATACTCTATTTTCTCACGTCCGAACTTCCGGTCTATGAAGTTGGGAATATATTGCATAGGCCCCGGACGGTAAAGGGCATTCATGGCAATGATATCTTCAAAACGGTCGGGTCGAAGTTCTGAAAGATATTTTTTCATTCCGGGTGACTCAAACTGGAACACTGCTGTTGTATCCCCGTTACTGAACAAATCAAAAGTCGCCTTATCATCCAAAGGAATAGTATCGATATCAAAATCAATGCCATGACTGTGTTTAATGTTGATCAACGTATCATTGATGATGGACAACGTTTTGAGTCCCAGAAAGTCCATCTTTAACAAACCTGTTGACTCAACCAGTTTACCGTCAAACTGCGTGACCGGCATCTCCGAATCCTTGGCAGTGCTCAGGGGGATAAAGTCCTTTAAATCGCCAGGACCGATGATCACACCGCAGGCGTGGACACCTGTTGACCTGATGGATCCCTCGAGTGTTTGCGCAAAGTTTAAAACTTTCCGTACCGTTTCTTCCCCGCTATCCTTGGCTTGTTTAAGTTCGGGGACTTCGCTGAATGCTTTATCCAGGTGAACTTTCGGCCCTTCCGGCACAAGTTTGGCCAGCCGGTCGGCTTCCGGAAGGGGTAACTTCAGGACACGCGCCACATCCCGGATTGAAGAACGAGCCGCCATTGATCCAAAAGTGATGATCTGTGCCACATGACCTTTTCCGTATTTATCGATCACATATTTGATAACCCTTTCACGACCATCATCATCAAAGTCGATGTCGATATCGGGCATTGAAATACGGTCAGGATTCAGGAAACGTTCGAAAAGTAAATTATATTTGATGGGGTCGATATTGGTGATTCCCATGCAATAGGCCACGGCTGACCCGGCAGCCGATCCACGCCCGGGTCCGACCCTGACGCCCATTTCACGTGCCGCATGGATAAAGTCCCATACGATTAGGAAGTAACCCGGAAACCCCATCTTCTTGATGGTGGCAAGCTCAAAGTCCAAACGTTCTTTGTTTTCAGCCGGTATTTCTTCACCCCATCGTCTGTGAGCTCCTTCCCATGTCAAATGCTCAAGGTAGTCGTATTCGGATTCAAAACCTTCGGGAATCGGGAAACCCGGTAAAGCAACGGGATGGGTGATCTCAAACTTCTCGATCTTATCGACAATCAGCTGTGTATTGGCGATTGCTTCGGGAAACTCCTTAAAGGAATCGGCCATTTCTTCAGGTGTCTTCAGAAACTCGTTGCCGGTATAATGCATTCCCTCTGTGTCATCCACGTCCTTGCCCGTGTTCAGGCAGATCAGAATAGTATGGGCTTCGTAGTCCTCCTTGTTTATAAAATGGACATCGTTGGTTGCAATAAGTTTAAGGTTGTATTTGGCGCCCAGCTTTTGCATCGCATGGTTAACCAAAATCTGCTCGGGATAGCCATGATTTTGCAATTCGAGATAAAGATCTTCACCAAAAACTTCAATAAAGCGCTGCAACACCTCTTCCGCCTTCTCTAGATTGAAAGTATAACCGGAATAGTTATTATTGGAATCGGGGTGGTTGTAACGCATGATCGCCTTTGGTATTTCGCCGCCCAGACAAGCAGTGCTGGCGATAAGTCCCGAACTGTATTGACGAAGCAGCTCAAAATCGATTCGCGGGGTATAATAAAATCCTTCGATGAATCCCAGTGAGACAAGTTTTGAAAGATTACGGTATCCTTCCAGATTTTTGGCAAGTAAAATCAAATGATATCCGCTACGGTTCTCCTTGCCGGCTTTATCGAACCTGGAATGATCGGCCACGTATACTTCACACCCGATGATTGGTTTGATCTCCTGTTTGTTCGCCTCATTTACAAATTCCAGAACGCCAAACATGTTACCATGGTCTGTAATAGCGAGCGAAGTCATTCCTGACTTTTTGGCTTTATTGATCAATCCTTTGATACTTGCAGCGCCATCAAGGATCGAATATTGAGTATGAACGTGAAGGTGTGTAAATTGTGGCATGAGATTCAGATACTTGCATCGATACGGGTATATCCCGTTCCAATGTGTAAAAATACGACAATTTCATGGAGCTTTACCACGTGTTGATAAGTTGTGGAAAACAAAAGGGTCTATTCGTTTTCCTTTTTCACCTGCTCCTTTGCCCTCTTTTGGAACATCCGCTTAACAACTAACTGCCCGAATTTCACAATAGCATCCGTGTTTTCATCTACAAGTCGGGTTATGGCAGTTGAAAAAAGTGTACCGATGATATTTCTGAATGTGTTTCCTTCTACTTCCTTCCTCTTAACGGATTTTCTGCTGGTGAGCTCAATTGCCGTTGTAATGATACCGCTCATCAATCCGGGGGAAGTCACAATTTCAAGCACCATTTTTTTAAACAGATTGATAGTCTTGAAGCTTTCATAAGTGCTGTTAAACTGGTCTTTGACCTTCTTTCCCTGAAGATCCCTCTTTGCTTCTAGTTGTGCAATGGCCTCCTTAAGTTCGGCACCAGTAGAAATCTTTTGCATAGGACCTTATTTAAGCACTTGTTTGATGATGAATTCACTAACCCACATTTTGATCTTTTTCTGGAAGAAGAAATAAAAGACCAAGCCGGAAAGCAGATAAAAAGCTGCCATTACAAAAAAGCCAAGGTATAGCTGCCCTAACAGTCTACCAATCAAAATTGCCAATCCCAGGTTAAAAAAAACGATGAAGGAAAATATCAATATAAACAGAATGGTCTGAAAAACAATCGATGAGGCTACTTCTGATGATTTATCCAATGCTTTAAGCTTGATTATCTCCAGGTTGGTCTTTCCATATTCCACCGCGTCTTCCAGCAGGGTTTCTATCATCTTAGCCTGATCTTTCATATATAAATAATTTGATTAAAATGGTCGTATGGAACTCGCATGTATAACCTGTTCATCGGTGATTGTGTTTCCAAAACATGCTCGTTTCATAAATTCAATATTATAAAATTGTTATCCAGGTAATATTTATTTATTCGTTACCGAAAGTAGTACAAAAATAATTGCATATCCAATATGGTGTCATAAATAACAGATACTAATACAACAAAACCTAAAAAGAGGAATCTGCTGATTCACTCTTTCAACTGCGCAGACACAATAGCTTGCTTTTCTTCCAAATAAGGCAGAAAAGCAAGCCATGTCATTTGAACATAGAGACGCAGGATATTGCATTCCTGCGGTTTACATATGATCTTTCTGACACCCTTTGAAATGAAAATTTCAATTAATTATGTGTAGTTTTATCATCCATATGGATTTCGCCCGATTTTCCCATTGTCTTTTCAGCCAAATCCGATACTTCATCTTTTACCTTTTCAAATTTTTCGGAAACCGTTTCAAGAAACTCCTCGAACTTATCTTTCATCTCGTCTACCAAGTCCTCGCTTTTCCTCTTGATCATCTTACGGGTGTCAGAACCCTTTTCGGGGGCAAATAACATTCCCACCAACGTACCGACGGCAAGGCCGGCAACAATACCTAATAAAACTTTTCCTTTACTCATAATATTTATTTTTAAATGGTTAAAAAATCAAACATTTAAACTTATACTGAATATTTATCATTCATTTATCACAAGGAGGGCGTCAGTGTTTTCCATAAGTCATGCTTTTGTTAGCGGTTTCCCTGCATTGAATAATTTTAATGCAATTGTAGGAAATATTACCTTCATAAAAAATGTTCATGTTTGTAAATTATGCGTAATGCCTCATCTTCACGATAATTTTTTATACAATTTATTTGCTTATAATATTAAACAATTTTGAAGATAATTGTTTAACAAATGATGAAATTATTTCATTTTTTAATTCTGAAAGCCGGAAAAAGAAATTGCTGCATCCCGCTATTTGAAAGGCTTAATTGTTAAAAGTTCTAAAAATATTCCGTGCATTTCATGAAATAAGCCAATTTTGTATAAAATTATCTCTACATGAGGATGCATTTTCCTTCAACTGTTTATTCGAAATTGCTTCAGACTCCACCTGTGAAATATGTGCGGAATCTCATTGCTGATTTCTTGCTCAAACATCCAGGTTTCGTCAAATGGCTACCAACTAAAAGACAACTCAAGCGTTTTTTAGCTATATTCCTGTCGGCCTTTCTTTTAATCGTCATCTTGTTGGTGGTCTTCAGACGTCCAATTACCGAATCGATCCTGCACAGTAAAATCGAATCTTTCAATGAATCACATCGTGCCGACCTGAAAATTGGATCTTTTCAATTCAAGGGCTTACTCGGTATCGAGTTCAAAAATATCACGCTCAAACCGCAGGATGGAGACACATTGCTAACCGTCAAGGACCTGGAAGGCCATATCAGTTTATTGCGGCTTCTACGATTTGAAGTTGGACTAAGCGATCTGACCATGGTGAACACCCATATTTCCCTGATTAAGACAGACACCACGCACAACAATTACATGTTCCTGCTCGAAAGCAATAAAGAAAAAGATACCACCGCCACCCCGCATGCTAATCTGGCCAGACGTTATGATCGTCTGCTCGAGGCGATCTTCTCCAAGATTCCTTCAGATATCAATATCCAAAACTTCATACTCGAAGCCAATATGCAGGGGTATAAATTTTCATTCAACCTTCCCTCGCTAACAGTGAATGACGAATTATTCCAATCCACTGCTATTATCACAGATAAGGGAAAATCCGTACAATGGCATTTCGAGGGCAAGCTTAACCCGCTTGACCGTGTTTTCATGGTAAGGCTTTTTGCAGAAGGCGGACAGAAAGTAGAGATTCCCTATATCGATCAACGCTGGCATGCCAAAGTCGGTTTCGACACCGTTCAGTTCAGCCTGGAGAATAGTCGTTTATCAAGAGGGGTGTTGTCATTTGAAGGCAACGCTGCAATGAGTGGTCTGACCATCAACCATCCCAAGCTTTCACCAATGGATATTTCGATTCCCAAGGGAACGATGGATTACAATATTCACATCGGAGAAAATTATTATGAAGTTGACAGTACTTCTACCTTTACATTCAACAGGCTCAGTTTCAAGCCCTATATCAGATATCAGACCTATCCAGACAAACAACTTACGGCCGTCATTCATAAAGAGCCATTCCCTGCCCAGGATTTGTTTGATGCGTTGCCTAGCGGCCTGTTTACGACCCTTGATGGGATCAAGACCGACGGGCAGTTGAGTTATGACCTGGATTTCTTTGTCGACCTCAGCCATCCGGATAATATTCATCTCTATTCCAATCTTAAACGTCACAATTTCAAGATTGTAAAATATGGCAACACTGACTTCCGGTTTATCAATGCGCCATTTTCTTACACGGCATATGAAAACGGAGTCCCGGTCAGGACGTTTCCGGTTGGGCCTGATAATCCCAACTTCAGATACCTCAACGAGATCCCTGATAACTTGAAGAATGCCATCCTTACTTCGGAAGATGGACAGTTTTTCTATCATAATGGTTTCATTCCGGATGCAATCACCAAAGCTATATCGACCGACTTGAAGAGGCACCGTTTTGCAAAGGGAGGCAGCACCATCAGCCAACAGCTCGTAAAAAATGTGTTTCTCAACCGGAACAAGACTATTGCACGCAAGGTTGAAGAAGCAATGATCACATGGCTCATCGAAAACAACAGGCTCAGTTCGAAAGAGCGCATGTTTGAGGTATATCTCAACATTTTGGAAATGGGACCCATGGTTTATGGGGTGAACGAAGGCGCCCATTTTTATTTCAATAAAGATGTTCGTGATTTGACCCTTGCTGAAGCCATCTTCATGGCCAGCATCATTCCGCATCCGAAGACATTCAGGAGTTCGTTCGACTCAACAGGCACTCTCAAACCCTATATGGATAGTTTCTATAAATTTGTTGCAGGCAAGATGCTTGGTAAGGGCCAAATCATGCAAAGTGACTATGACATGCTCACTCCAAACATCAATCTTACCGGCAGGGCCAAAGATCTTTTGCGGCCGGCTTCCGACACCCTTCAACCGGCCTCCGACTCAACGGAACTGTTCGATCAGGTGGATTTGAACAAAGAAACCATTAAACAAACTAAATAATTTCTTATTGATGAACACACCCACACCGGAAACATTAGAGAATGGATACTTTGGCCAGTTTGGAGGTCGATTTGTTCCACCTGTACTCGATGTAAAGCTTGCTAACCTGGCTTTAGAATTTCAAAAAGTCATCAAAGACCCGACTTTTATTGAAGAGCTCCATTATTACCTGAAATATTATGTAGGTAGACCTTCTCCGCTTTACTATGCCCGCAGGCTCTCTGAAACAGTCGGTAGTAAGATTTATTTGAAAAGAGAAGACCTCAATCATACCGGCGCTCATAAGATCAACAATTGCCTTGGCCAAATCATCATGGCTAAGAGAATGGGAGCCAAAGAGATCATCGCAGAAACCGGTGCCGGGCAGCACGGTGTCGCAACCGCTACCGTAGCCGCACTCTTTGGAATTCCCTGCAAAATATTCATGGGAGCTCGTGATGCAGAACGTCAAAAATTAAACGTTCAGCGCATGAAGCTGTTGGGTGCCGAGATCGTGACCACTGAAGAAGGAACTGCCTCGCTCAAAGATGCCGTGGATTCCGCACTGGGTTATTACATCCAACATCCGGATGCATTCTATCTGCTAGGTTCTGCCGTTGGCCCACACCCATATCCTGCCATGATCCATTTCTTCCAGAGTGTCATTGGAACTGAAGCACGTGAGCAGATTCTGGAATTGGAAAACAGGTTACCCGATTCAATATTCGCATGTGTAGGTGGCGGTTCAAATGCCATCGGACTGTTTTCCGGTTTTTTGGAAGACAAGGATGTTGCAATATATGCTGCCGAAGGAGGTGGTGCAGGTACGCTTTCGCGTACGGCTTCGACCCTTGTAATGGGCAGACCAGCAGTATTTCAGGGCACCTATTCCTATTGCCTGCTCGATGATGCAGATCAGCCTCTGCCGGCCTATTCAATTGCCTCCGGTCTTGATTACCCCGGTGTAGGTCCCGAGCATGCCAACCTGAAAGAAACCGGCAGGGTCACCTATCATAGCATAACGGACGATGAAGCCATCCAGGCCTTCAAAGATCTTTCCAATCTCGAAGGGATCATCCCGGCCATCGAATCTTCGCATGCCGTTGCTTTGGCAATGAAGATCCTCAAAGGCAAAAACGAATTGGCCGTGGTCAATTTGTCGGGGCGTGGCGACAAGGATGTTGAGCGCGATATGGAAAAGGAATAGCGTTTTAGGCATCGAAAATAGAATCAACATAAAACCCATCCGCTTCTTTCAAGACCTGATGGGTTTTATGCTTTTTGATATTCAGCTATGGATAAATTGCTTAGCATAAACTTTATAAACGTTAGCGGGTAAAATTTAAACAATACTATTTTGCAGATTTGGACGATATGATTTCTCCGCATGATGCAAAAGAAATAAATTTTATTACCGCACTATTATTTTAGAAAAATTGTCTTAAAGTTCTCTTAAAATATTTGTTAATATTTATGATTCTTGGCTTGTTGTGATTAATTTAGCACTTTTCAATATTATCTATAAATACATCTATCCTACAACATCTAATATCATGAAAAAAGCGATTGTTCTTCTGATTTCTGTTGTACTTCTGTCTTCGGCATTTGCTCAAAAGACGCTTCCAGCTAAAGGGAAGGTATTGCAAAAAACTGCCGTAGCCAGGGATAATGCAGAACATGAAGGTCTTTCGATCACCGGAAAAATCGAAGGCTTTACTGAAGGCAAGATCTATCTGAATAAATTGATTTATCCCAATTCCATAAAAATCGACTCCTTTGATTTAACCAACGGTAATTTCTCTTTTACCAAAGATATTTCGAATACCAATGTCTATTCGATCAATTTTGGAAAAAGACATTCTGGGGTCATCATATTTCCTGAATCAGAAAACATCCGGGTTAACGTTAAATTGAACAACGGGATTATTGATAATGCGGATGTCAAATCCGGAACGCTACAACAAGTATTTCAGGAATATTCCAAAACAATAAAAGACGCCGGATTAGAAATGAACAAGCTTTACCTGGCTTTCCTGAACGCCAAGAAAGCCAACAACGAATCTGAAACGACCCGGCTTGAAAAAGAACTGAGTGTTAAGTCGGCTGCAATGGATGCAACCGAAGCCAAAATTCAGGAACTAAATGTTTCAAACCTTTTGGGAATATTTTTGATCACCAAGAAAATATATGCTTATGATTACGACAAGCTGAAAAGCTGCTTGGGAAAAGTGAATCCGGTTGCCCAAAAGAGTGAGATCTTTAAGACCTTGACGGCTCGTTTGGCCAAGCTGGATAATGTCAAGGTAGGGGCGATAGCACCCGATTTCACTCTTCCGACTCCTGAAGGAGACATGGTCTCCTTGTCACAATTCCGCGGTAAAGTAGTATTGGTTGATTGCTGGGCCTCATGGTGTGGTCCGTGTCGAGTCGAAAGCCCCAATATGGTCGCCCTTTGGAATGAAAACAAAGACAAGAACTTCACCATCCTGGGAGTATCGCTTGACCGCCCCAACGATAGGGAAAAGTGGATCAAAGCTATTGCTGACGATAAGCTGAGTTGGACTCAGGTTTCAGACCTGAAATACTGGCAGAGTAAGATCTGCGACCTGTATGTGATCAACGCAATTCCTGAAACCATTCTGATCGATAAAGACGGGAAAATAGTAGCCAGAGGATTACGTGGAGAAGAATTAAAGGTGAAGGTGGCAGAATTACTGAAATAGTCCTTTGTTTTTAGCAAAAAATGTTGCACCTTTGCACCTCATTTTGTAAAAAAATACAAACACCTTAAATATTAGTGTAATATGCCTGTAAAAATGAGATTACAGCGTCGTGGT
Organism: Bacteroidota bacterium; assembly: GCA_030706265.1. GTDB lineage: Bacteria > Bacteroidota > Bacteroidia > Bacteroidales > Cfx3-03 > Cfx3-03. The sequence continues at coordinate 14,573 of JAUZOX010000006.1, forward strand.
AAAAAGGGCAAGCCCTTTTATCACATCGTAATTGCCGATGGTCGTGCACCAAGAGATGGCAAGTTTATTGAAAAAATTGGAACTTACGATCCGGTTTCCAAGCCTGCAACAATCGATATTTGCCCTGACAAGGCAATCCAATGGTTGCGTAACGGCGCTCAACCTTCCGACACCGTAAGAGCCATTCTTTCATACAAAGGAATTCTCTATAAATATCACCTGCTCAAAGGTGTTGACAAAGGAGCCCTAACTTCTGAACAAGCTGAAGCCAAATACACAGCATGGGAAGAAATGAAGGCAGCTAAAATCAGCAGTGATATCAAAGCTAATGTTGAGAAGGCATCTAAGGCTGAAAAAGAACGTTTGGCTCAGGAATCTAAAATCAACGAAGCAAGGGCTGCCGCTTTGGCTAAGAAAGCCCAGGAAGCTGCTGCCGCTGCTGCCCCTGTTGCTGAAACTACTGCAGAAACAGAAGCTGCTTCCGAGGCTGCTGCAACTGAAGCTCCTGCAAACGAATAGATTTAAATTGGAGAGCTTTCTTATAGGCTCTTAAAAAAAGGCCAGGATGTAAAGTGAAACGATTGTCATGATCTGCTGCACTTTCCGTCCTGGCCTTCTTCCTTTTCCATATTCCATTCCTTTTTTGACATGAAAACAGAAGATTGCTTTAACCTGGGAAAAATCACACGCGTCTTTGGCACTAAGGGCGAACTCTTGTTGGTTCTCGATGTTGATGATCCAAACGATTACGCCAATCTTGATTTTTTTTATGCCGATTTTGATGGAGAACTGATTCCTTTTTTCATAGAAAAACTGACGATCAAAAATGGTACGGCTGTTGCCATCAAGCTTACAGATATAAATGACCCTCAGGCTGCCCAGCCGTTGGTCAACAAGCCGGTTTATCTGCCGCTCGACCGCCTACCTCAACTCGATGAAGACCAGTTTTATTATCATGAAATCATTGGTTATAAGGTCATAGACGATACGCTGGGCGAAACAGGTATTGTTCGCGAAGTACTGGAACTTCCCATGCAGGATGTTCTTAAGGTCGAATATCAGGAAAAAGAAATATTGCTTCCGGTCTCGGATGAACTCATCATTAAAGTAGATCGTAAGAAAAAGCTGCTGTTCATTTCAGCCCCAATAGGATTAATCGAACTTTACATGGAATGACCACCCCAAAGGCCTTTCGCTTTAAACAATTCAGTGTACAGGATAACATGTGTGCAATGAAGGTGGGTACCGATGCAGTGATCCTGGGCGCTTGGGCCCATTTTGACCATGCTGGAGAAATTCTGGACGTTGGCACGGGGTGCGGGATTATTGCTTTGATGGCAGCACAAAAAAGCCATGCCCATATAACGGCATTAGACATTGATGAAAACGCAATCGAACAGAGTAAAATTAATTTTTCAGCCAGTCCATGGCCGGAAAGGTTTGAAGCCATTCACCAACCTGTTCAGCAATACCACTCTGAAAAGCTTTTTGATGTGATTGTCTGCAATCCACCTTTTTTCCGGAACGCCTTAAAGGCTCCCAATAAACAGCGCAGCATGGCCCGTCACAACGATCATTTATCCTTTGAAAGCCTGATTGTTTCTGTTGACAGGTTGATGAGTAAGGATGGGACCTTTGTGTTTATCCTGCCGAATGAAGAGGCGATGGAAGTCATCACGATGGCCGCGGCACATCAGTTGTACCTCAAACGGTGTTGTAAGGTCATCCCTCGCGACGGAAAAGTACCAAACCGGATTATGGCCGAGTTAAGCCGGAATGAGTGCTGTGTCGTTGAAGAACAGTTATTAATCAGGGACAGCAACAATCAATATTCCGCACAGTATAAAGCTTTGACTGACGCGTTCTATTTGTTTTTACATTAGAGACAAAGGGTTGCGACCATCCCTCCGCCATTCGAAATCCAAGTATTTATTTCAAAATGGACATTTTTCTTAATCCTATAAGGAAAAGTGCATTATGATGTCAAGCAGACTCCACTGATTTAAGCGAGATCCGTTTGAAACACTCTTGTAAAATTTGATCTAATATTGCGGACGAGCAGGGTTATCTCCTGACCTGATTTCATTGCCGCCTCACTGTAAATTTCTTTCACGGAAACAGACAGGTCTCCCGTTTCAAGAAACAATCTCTCCAACGGTATCTCGGAAATAAATTCATTGGCATTCGAAACTGGTTTCAGCAAATCGCTCCCAAGTGAAATATAAAAGCCATGCCGTAAAAGTTCCCTTCCCGCAACGGGTTTGGAATTAAAACCATGAACCACCCAGGGCGCTTTGGGTTTCAGTTCCTTTTTGATACGGATAAGTTCATTGTTCGCCCTGACGCAATGAATCAACAATGGTTTTCCAATCTCCTCGGCTATCAATGCCTGTTTTTTGAAAACTGCTTCCTGATAATCCATAGACGCCTCAGACAACCGATCAAGTCCACACTCACCCACCGCCAGGATTTCTTTTCGCTGGCATACTTGAGCGATGAGGTTTATATATTCCGTCTGTTTTTCTTCTCTCAAATGCCGAGGATGCCATCCCAGCGAGTAATAACATTTGTATGGATTGACGTCGGTTTCTAATAAAGAAAAAGCAGGTAACCGGTCGATTACCTGCTCTGGAAATAAATTAATGATTTGAAGGGTGTCAGCAGCACTGCACGGAGAAAACGTATGAATATCAATGTAGTAATTCTGTCCAGAAATATTCATTGAATATTGCTTGAGGAGTTTTTCAATTTTCCTTATTCCGCACTGCCTCTGCTACGTGAATAGCCTTTCATTACGCCACGGCTTGACTGACCGATAAATAATAGAATTTCATCCCGTTCAGCAGTTGCCGGCATCTCTCTTTCAATCATTTCAAGCGCCTTGCTCACGTTCAAGCCCTTAAGAAAGATATAACGGTAGATTTCCTGAATTTCGTTTATCTTCTCGTTGGTAAATCCCCTTCTGCGCAATCCGATTGAATTTACGCCAACATATGAAAGTGGTTCACGGGCAGCCTTGGTAAACGGTGGCACATCCTTGCGAACAAGTGAGCCACCGGATATCATGCAATGGGCCCCTATCTTAACAAATTGGTGAACGGCAGATAATCCGCTTATGATAGCCCAATCTTCTACCGTGATATGACCTCCCAGCTGTACGCCATTGCCCAATATTACATTGTTACCGACAACACAATCGTGCGCAACATGAACATATGCCATCAAAAGGCTGTTACTCCCAATTACGGTTTCGCCACTAGCCTTCGTTCCACGGTTTAAGGTTACAAATTCCCGGATTGTCGTGTTGTCCCCAACACGAAGTACCGTTTCCTCACCGTTAAATTTCATATCCTGGGGAATCGCTGAGATCACTGCACCCGGAAATATCTTGCAGTTTTTTCCGATTCTTGCGCCCTCCATTATGGTCACGTTAGAACCAATCCAGGTTCCTTCACCAATTTCAACATTTTTTTCAATATTGACAAAAGGTTCAATCACCACATTTTTGGCAATCTTTGCCTGCGGATGAACATATGCTAATGGTTGATTCATTAAAATGTATGTTTTTTGAAATTATCCGTTGTAATACCGTTAATTTATTTTTTTACGATTTGAGCCATCAGTTGAGCTTCCATGACCACTTTATTGCCCACATATGCCTTACCTTCCATCTCGCATATACCGCGGCGGAGTGGTGAGAGCAAACGTAACCGGAACAAAATCGTGTCACCGGGGAACACTTTATGACGGAATCGTGCATTTTCGATCTTCAGGAAATAAGTAATATAATTCTCAGGATCAGGAACGGTTCTGAGAACATAGATACCGCCGACCTGTGCCATTGCCTCTATTTGCAATACGCCCGGCATGACCGGTTCATTGGGAAAATGACCGACAAAGTATGCTTCATTCATTGTCACATTCTTCAATCCGATGATACCGCTGTCATCCATTGAAATGATCTTGTCTATCAATAAGAATGGCGGACGATGAGGAAGGATTTTCTTGATGGCGTTGATATCCAGCAAAGGATTTTCATTAGGATCATAATAGGGCGCTGCCGTAGTCTGCAATTTTTTACGGTAGTGCTTTTTGATCATCTTGGCAAACTCGACATTAGTTGAATGGCCTGGACGCGTTGCTATGATGTGCGCCTTCATGGGTTTACCGACTAAGGTAAGATCACCAACCACATCTAAGAGTTTGTGACGGGCAGGTTCGTTCGGAAAGCGCAGTTCAATGTTATTCAGGATTCCTTCCTGCAGCACTTTAACGTTTGGATTGTTAAAGAAGGCAGCAAGTTTTTCAAGTTCTTTTTTTGGAATGGGACGATTTACAAACACGATGGCATTGTTCAAGTCACCACCCTTAATCAGGTTATTGTTGATCAGATACTCCAACTCGTGCAGGAACACAAAGGTCCGGCAACCGGCAATCTCTTCCTTGAATTGGCTTATCTTTTGAATAGACGCAAACTGGGTTCCCAATACGCGTGTCTCATAGTCGATCATGGTTGATAGTCTGAACTCGTTATCGGGAACAGCAATCATCTCTGTTTTACGAGAAGCATTGGTATAGGTAATGGTTTCATCGAGCATCAGGTATTCGCGGTCGGCATCCTGCTCCACATAGCCTGTCTTTTCGATCGCCTCAACGTATATGCGGGCACTCCCATCCAGAATGGGTGCTTCCTCACCATCCAGATCAATCAATGCATTGTCAATACCCATTCCGGACAAAGAAGCCAGTACATGCTCTACGGTATATACCCTGACTCCGTGCGATTCCAATGTTGTACCCCGTGATGTATCGACTACCAGATCGACATCGGCTTCGATAACAGGACTATTTTCTAAATCAATTCGTCTGAATTTATAGCCATGACCTGTAGGTGCGGGGTTGATTGTAAGGGAGACATTCTGTCCCGTATGCAGCCCCGGACCCGTTAACGTTACAGGTTCTTTTAGCGTTCTTTGTTTTACTGTTTCCATGGAGAGCAAAATTATAAAATATCTCTTATACTAAACAATTCCACTATGTTTATAATAAGAAGATCAATATATGATCAATAAATTCATTTATTATTTCTTTTCTTCAAGCGCTTTTAATTTCCTTTCAAGTTCATCAATGCGCTTCATCAATTCCGGCAGCTTCCGAAAACCGACGTAGGACTTGCGGTATTGACCGATTTCAAATGCCGGTGATCCCATCACGATAGAACCTTCCTTGGTTAAGCTGTTGCTCACAGCACTTTGTCCTGCAATCCTGACATTATCGGGGATAGTAAGATGGCCGGTAATACCTACCTGACCTGCGATCTGACAGAAACGGCCAATAGTTGTCGAACCGGATACACCTGTCAATGCAGCAATGACAGTATGTTCACCTATGCTGACGTTGTGGGCAACCTGAATCAGGTTATCCAGTTTTACCCCTTTTCGGATAAAGGTGGACCCTAAAGTGGCTCTGTCAATCGTAGTGTTCGAACCAATTTCAACATCATCTTCCACAACGACATTCCCGATCTGGGGCACTTTTTTATAATCTGATCCATCCTGGGGCGCAAAGCCAAAACCATCGCTGCCAATGACAACTCCGGCATGAAGGATACATTTCTTACCAATCACACAGGCATGATAAATCTTGACACCCGGATTCAGGATACTGTCTTCTCCAACAGATGCGCCATCACCCACATAAACCTGCGGATATATCTTGGTCCCTCTTCCAATGACGGCATTGGCGGCTATCACAGCAAACTCACCAATGTATACATCTTCGCCTACCCGTGCAGAAGGATGAACGAAGGCCAGACTTGAAATGCCGGTAAGACTCGATTGCCGGTACTGATCGTAGATCTCCAGTAACCGAGCGAATGCACTATATGCATCTTCTACCTTCACCAGTGTGGCGGTTATCTCTTTTTCAGGACTAAACGTATTGTTGACAATGACAATAGAGGCCTTTGTCGTGTAGATGTACTCGGTGTATTTTGGATTTGCAAGAAAACTAAGTGTTCCCGGTTCGCCATGTTCAATCTTTGATAATCCGGAAACTCTGATATCAGGGTTTCCCAACACGTCCCCATTGAGGAACTGTGCAATCTGACTGGCTGAAAATTCCATTATTTTAAACTGAATAAATACATTGTGTTATAAAGACTTAGGAAACGTTTTACAGAAATGTAAATCAAAGTTTCCATATTGTATCTTTTCTGGAAAAGACGTGCAAAGTAACGAAATTTTATTGTTACACTGAAACTTAATCAGCATTAAGAAAGTTTAGGATAGCAAAGGAAATGTTTCACATCTGATTTAGAGAGCACTGAGATATTAATTTGGTCAGATGCTTCGGCAATGTCCACAATATCACCATTCCGGTAAAGAATTTTGATTTTGTCAAGTTCAGGATTGTAAGCATTGTTGGTAATGGTCCCTTCGAATACGATATCTGCGTGTGCCTTTTCCGGGAAAGGCAACAAATTTGAAACCTCTTCCCTGATCTTTTGAATATATGCGGGATCAAAAGGTTTGTACTGCAGCTCCGAGCGGAAGAGTTTTCGGTTGATCAGACTACTGCTGAGATAGGAAAGGACAGGGTCATCATGCAATGCCCAAACTTTCATGGCAGCATAGATATCAAAATCATCCAGGAGTGCAAAGTTTTCAAGCACTTCGGAATGCATTTCAAAATCTTCGACCGTAAACCGATTCCGTAAAAAGAGCTGTAATGAGGGGGATCCAAAGAGGTTTACACCCTCTTCTGACAACTCCTTGGCCTGGTTTAGCATATGGATCAGCATCTGTTCGGCAGCCACTACTGTCTTGTGAAAATAGACCTGCCAGTACATAAAACGTCTGGCCATGATGAACTTCTCAATGGTAAAGATTCCCTTTGCTTCGATGACCAGTTCGTCATCCTTGACATTAAGCATGGCAATGATCCGGTCGGTATTGATCACCCCTTCCGATACCCCCGTAAAGTAACTATCCCTCTTTAAATAATCCAGCCGGTCAATATCCAACTGACTTGAGACCAACTGATGCAAAAAACGCTTAGGATAACAGTCTTTGAAAATGGATATTGCATCTGTCAAACGACCTTCAAACTGATCATTTAGCCTGTTCATGAATAGCAGCGAAAGATCTTCATGTGTAAGGCCACTGACAATGCTGTTCTCGAGTGCATGGGAATAAGGACCGTGCCCTATGTCGTGCATTAAGATCGCCAGGGTCACCGCATCCTCTTCAGCTGGAGTGATTTCGTTCCCCTTTAGCCGCAGTGTATCTATGGCCAGTCCCATCAAGTGCATAGCCCCGATGGCATGATGAAAACGCGTATGCAAAGCACCCGGATAAACCAGTGGAGTAAGCCCCAGTTGCCTGATCCGCCGAAGCCGTTGAAAGAAAGGATGCTCTATGACATCAAAGGCCAGTTCATTGGGAATAGCAATAAATCCATGAACAGGATCGTTAAATATTTTTCTTTTATTGGGTGTAAAGGCGCTCACTTATTCTGTATTTTTGTATGAATGAAGAAAAACCTAACTGAATTGCAACATTCTTGTAGGTCTCACGTTTCTTACATACGTCAAAAATAGCAAGAATTTTTCATTTGTTTCTTATATTGAGTAGGTTTTATGGAGAAAGTACAGATTCTGTGGGCTGATGATGAAATATCATTACTTAAGCCGCATATTTTATTCCTGAAAGAAAAAGGGTACGAGGTTGCAACCGCAACCAGTGGGGATGAAGCTCTTGATCAAATCAAAGCAAAATTATTTGATATCGTTTTCCTGGATGAAAATATGCCCGGGCTTTCGGGTCTGGATACCTTAAACCAGATCAAGACGTTATACCCCAATTTGCCGGTTGTCATGATCACCAAGAGTGAAGAGGAAACGATTATGGAGGATGCCATAGGATCCAAAATCTCTGATTATCTGATCAAGCCGGTCAATCCCAACCAGATCCTGCATTCTTTAAAACGCATTCTGGAAAAGAAAAAGCTCATCAGCGACAAGGCAACCCACAACTATCAACAGGAGTTCAGGTTTATCGGAATGGAGATTTCCAATAGACTAAACTTTGAGGAGTGGACCGAGATATATCGCAAACTGGTATTCTGGGAAATTGAGCTTGATAAGTCTTCAGACCAGGGGATCAAGGATGTGCTGAAGATGCAGAAAGAAGAAGCCAACAATGTATTCAACAAATATGTTGAGAATCATTATATTGATTGGATCAATGGCAAGGATACCCACCGACCCGTGCAGTCGCATACAGTCATTCGCGAGAAGATATTCCCTTTATTGTCCGAAGGCCAGCCCCCATTGTTTGTCATCCTGATCGACAATCTTAGATATGATCAATGGAAAATACTCCAGCCCATCATTGAAGAATATTTCCGGGTAGAAAAGGACGAGATTTATTACAGCATCCTACCTACTGTCACCCAATATGCCCGCAATGCCATGTTTGCAGGACTCATGCCAACTGAGATCGGTAAGAAATATCCCAGTTTATGGTTGAATGAGGATGATGAAGGGACCAAGAACCAGTACGAAGACGATTTACTTGCCGAATTACTCAAACGGTTTGGAAAAGATATCAAGCATTCTTACAATAAGATCCTCAATCTTGCTGCAGGCAAGAAACTGGCCGAAAGTCTTCCCAACCTGGCCGGTAACAAGTTAAACTTTATCGTTTACAATTTTGTAGACATGCTTTCACATGCCCGCACTGAAATGGATGTGATCAGGGAA
>JAUZOX010000060.1 GCA_030706265.1 Bacteroidota bacterium
ACTGGCATGTGAAGAATTTGATCGTAGGGGCCACCCGCAACTGGAGCCGGAATGTGCTGGAATGGAACCTGGCATCCGATCCATCCTATAATCCCCATACTCCCGGCGGATGTACAACCTGCATGGGTGCACTGACCATCGGATCCACCATTACCCGCAACGTCTCTTATTACATCATTGCGCATGCCTCCAAGTTTGTAAAGGCAGGTTCGGTCCGGATCGCCTCTACTTATCTGGGGAGCCTGCCTAACGTGGCCTTTATGACACCCGAACGCAAAAAAGTATTGATCGTGCTGAACGATAGTTCTTCGTCCCAAACCTTCAATATTCAATCCAATGATAAAATGGTCACCACAACATTGCCGGCCGGTGCCGTAGGAACCTACACATGGTGATGAAGAAGCAATATCAAAGTACAAACCGTTGATTTTTAAATTTAAAAGTAATTAAACTAACCCTTGATTTAATATTTCAAAATGAAGAAAACACTGATCGCGCTGATGCTGGTCATCACAGCATTTACAGCACAATCCCAAACCAAAATTAAAGCCACGGCAGCCCAACCTGCACCGAAAATCAAAACCGTCAAAGTTTATACCACGGATAGCAGTAAATACCGCCTGGCCTTAACAGATGATCTTCAGTTTATCGATTTTAAGCAACCGCTCGAAACCGACATCTGCATCTTTGTCGACCCAACCAAAAAGTATCAAACTTTGCTGGGAATAGGGGGCGCTTTGACCGATGCTTCGGCCGAGACCTATGCCAGGCTCCCCAAAGACAAGCAGGAAGAGCTGATGCGAGCCTATTATGACAAAGTAAAGGGAATCGGGTACACGCTTGGCAGGACCAACATGAACAGCTGCGATTTCTCAAGCGACAGTTACACCTATGTAGCCGAAAACGACAAGTCGTTGAATACCTTTGACATTAAACACGATCAGCAATTCCGCATTCCGTTTATCAAAGATGCCATCAAGGCTGCCGGTGGAAAACTGAACCTGTTCATCAGTCCCTGGAGCCCCCCTGCCTGGATGAAAGACAACAACGACATGTTGCACGGCGGAAAGCTCAAATCCGAATACTATCAGACCTGGGCCAATTACTTCGTGAAATACATCAGGGCTTATGAGAAAAACGGCATCCCTATCTGGGGTCTCACGATTCAAAACGAACCCATGGCAAAACAGAAATGGGAGTCGTGTATATACACCGCAAACGATGAAAAAGAATTTCTGAAAAAATACCTTGGCCCCACGCTTCAGAAAGAACAGTTGGGTAACAAGAAAATCATGATCTGGGACCATAACCGCGACATGATCAACCAGCGCGCCAACGAAATCTTAAACGACAAAGAAGCCGCTAAATATGTCTGGGGCCTTGGCTTTCACTGGTATGAAGACTGGAGCGGAGGTGAAAGGATGTATGCCAATGTCGGGATCGTCAAGGAATCTTTTCCAAACATCCATCTCGTATTGACCGAAGGATGCCTGGGCCCATTCAGTACCGCCAGACTAACCGACTGGAAACTGGGTGAGAGTTATGGCAGTTCGATGATCCATGATTTCAACAACGGAACGGAAGGATGGACCGACTGGAACGTATTGCTTGACGAAAAAGGAGGTCCCAATCACGTTCAGAACTATTGTTTTGCTCCTATCCATGCCGATACCCGCACAGGCCAGCTGACCTATACCAATGAATACTATTACATCGGTCATTTCTCAAAGTACATTCAACCCGGGGCCCGCAGGATCAACAGTGCCGCAAGCAGAAGCGTGTTGCAGACCACCGCTTTCCTGAATCCCGACGGGACGATTGCCGTGGTAGTGATGAATACCTGTAACCAAAAAGTACCCTATTATCTTTGGATCGACAAGAAGGCCGTTTCCGTAACCAGCCTTCCACGTTCCATCGCCACGCTGGTGGTTGAATAAACGCCATCTATGAAAGATAAACGATATTTCCTGATTGTGGCCTTTTTAATGATCCTGCAGGCAGGATGGGGCCATGCTTTGAAAAAATCTCCCACCGCAGCTCCAAAAGGGTACAAGCTAGTCTGGGCCGATGAATTTAATTACCGCGGACTGCCCGATTCCAAAAAGTGGGACTATGATACCGTCGGAAACAAATATGGCTGGGGCAATCATGAGGCGCAATATTACACCTACGCCAACCCTAAGAATGCCTGGGTCAAAAATGGCTGCCTGTCTCTCATTGCACTGAAAGAACCCTTCATGGGGCACAAATACACCTCAGCCCGGTTAAAGACCAAAAACAAGGGTGACTGGAAATACGGTCGTTTCGAGATCAGGGCTCAACTGCCCAGGGGCCTTGGAATGTGGCCGGCGATCTGGATGCTTTCAACCGATAACAAATATGGCGGCTGGCCTGCCAGCGGTGAAATCGACATCATGGAGAATGTCGGTTTTAAACCGGACACGGTCTATGGATCCATCCATACCAAAGCCTATTACTGGCGTATCCATACTCAAAAGACCAAAGGCTTTTACCTCCCCGATTGTGAGCAAGCCTTTCACGTCTATGCACTGGAATGGGATGAAAAACAGATCCGCTTTTTTGTCGACGATAAACAATATCTCACCTTTGCCAATGAGAACCAGACTTTTGCAGAGTGGCCCTTTGACCAGCGGTTTCATCTGCTGCTGAATATCGCGGTAGGAGGGGACTGGGGCGGTCAGAAGGGAATCGATGACACCATCTTCCCGCAGAAGATGCGGGTGGACTATGTGAGGGTCTATCAAAAGCAATAGATGGCAACAATAGCAGGAGGATGTCTTATCGGTCCGGGGCGCATCGCAGCAGGAGTAATCTGATAAGACATCTTCTTGTTTAATAGGGAGTTTTAAATTACATTTATTCCTAAATCGGGTCTGTCGGATCCATGTTATGGAATACATTACGCGAAAATCGTTGCTATATAAAAGCGGTCTGGGCTTTTACTGCATCAATCACGTGCAGGGGTGTCACCATGGCTGTCGTTACCCGTGTTATGCCTATTCGATGGCGCGTGCCCATGGACAGGTCAAGGCCTATGCCGATTGGTGCCTTCCAAAGCTGGTGGCCAATGCTGCCGAACTGCTGTCCAAAGAACTGGACCGGCTCAAGACCCGGCCGGACTATGTTCGCCTTTGCCTCACTACCGATCCCTTCATGTACGGTTATGAAGAGGTCATCGAGATGAGCCTCCGGCTCATCGGCCTCATCAACAGCCATGGTATCCCCTGTTCCATCCTGACCAAAGGATTGCTCCCCCTTGAGCTTGCCGACCGGGATCGCTTTCATACCGACAACATTCTTGGCATCAGCCTGATCTCCATCAATGAAGAATTCCGTAAGAGCTGGGAACCCAATGCAGCTCCGTACCCCGAACGGATTGCCGCGCTCAGAGCACTGCATGACCATGGCTGCCGGACACTGGTGCATATGGAACCGTATCCAACACCTAATCTGGTCCGGCAGGACCTGACAGAGATCCTAAGGGCCGTTGATTTTGTAGACCATATTTATTTCAGTGGTTGGAACTACAATCCCCGCGTTAAGGAATTCTCCGGTTATAAGGAGTTTTATCGCGATCAGGCTGACCTGGTATGGCGTTTTTGCAGAGAACATGCCATACAATGCGACATGTGAAATTACGGGAAAGTTACTGCCTTTCGTTTCAGCACTGCCATTTGATCAGGTGGTTTTTGGGAATATAAATTCTAGCGAGACGTAAATATTGAAAAAAACAGTTATTTTAGCATTTATATTCTCCTCGTCAGGTGATTTGAAAAGTGAGCCACATCGTTAAGGTTCCCTTCGTGAAAAGTGAAATAGCGATAGAAATCCGATCTGACATTGTGTGTGTTATGATTTAAGCCAAAAACAGGCCGATGGTTTGCCATATCTAAGCCGTACTTATACCGTATGCAGCTATATGGCATAAATTTGGCATACACACGGCATATATACGGCATACATACGGCCTATATCCTGATAAGACAGATGGTGCTTCACATATTCATTCATACGGCCCAGACTATAAACTTACATTCAATATGATTTGTAATCGACAAACTAAAGATCTGTAAAGATTTTAAAACATAGTCTATTTCAAGGATTACCGCAAGGGAGAAGGCTCAGTTCTTTAATATGTCCGGTTGTTTTAAGCCTCCTATACTAACCCGCAATGTGGAAAACTGATTTTTTTTTGGTACTTTGGGCTGTTTATTGAAGAACCAATTTTTTTTTTTGAAATCATCTAAAGTTGTTGCTGAAAAATGAAATTCATCTTCATTTATTTTTAACTTTGCTCGTGTAAGTTCGCGGGAAAGTAACAGATGATTTTTATTCTAAAATCGATTTTCAATAATTACAGGGATTCATTCAACAACAAACCATAAATTGATAAACATGAAAATGAGATTTTTACACTGCATGGGATTGACAACTATTTTGGCGTTAGCCTTCTCTTTCCCGGTCAGCGCACAGCTGGCAAATAAAGCAAAGGAAGTTACCGGGAAGTTTCAGCCCACTTTGGAGTCGTTTAAACAATACCGGTATCCTGAATGGTTTCGCGATGCCAAATTCGGCATCTGGGCGCATTGGGGACCCCAGGCAGTCCCCAGGCAGGGTGACTGGTATGCCAAGAAGATGTATCAGGAGGGGAGTGCCGATTACAAGTATCATCTCGAACATTATGGTCATCCTTCGGAGTTTGGGTATAAAGACATTATTCCGTTGTGGAAAGCCCAGAAATGGGATCCCGATAAACTCATGGCGCTCTATAAAAAGGCGGGTGCGAAATACTTTGTCAGCATGGCGACGCATCATGATGATTTCTTCCTCTGGGATTCGAAGATTCACAGGTGGAATGCCGTGAACATGGGCCCCAAAAAGGATGTGGTGGGGCTATGGCAGAAAGCAGCCAGGAAGGAAGGTTTGCGTTTTGGCGTCTCCGAGCATCTGGCGGCCAGTTATACATGGTTCCAATCGGCCCGTGGCGCCGACACTAAGGGTTCTAAGGCCGGCGTGCCTTATGACGGGGCCAATCCTGCGTACGAAGATCTGTACCACCCCAAAACTGCACCCGACGACAATGCCTGGCTGACCAATAATCCTGAAAATCAAAAGAACTGGCTGGCCTGCATTACCGAGCTGATCGATAAGTATCATCCCGATTTGCTTTACTCTGACAGCGAATTGCCTTTCGGGGAAACGGGCCGGAATATGCTGGCCCATTTCTACAACCAGGACATGGCTAAGAACGGAGGCAAGCTCGAGGCTGTATATACCTGCAAGCTCCGTCCTTCCGAGGGAAGATGGGTGCAGGACATTGAGCGGGGAATGATGGATTCGATCAGTCCTTTTCCCTGGCAAACCGATACTTCCATCGGCGATTGGTTTTATCGCACCGGACAGAAATATCTTACCGGTACCGAAGTCATCCGTATGCTGGTTGACATCGTCAGTAAGAACGGGAACCTTTTGATCAACGTAGTCCAGACTCCCGAAGGAGACCTTGAACCGGATGTCATGGCCATACTGAACGATATCAGCAAATGGATTCCGGCCAACGGAGCAGGCATTTACGGCACCAGGCCATGGAAGATATATGGTGAAGGGCCGCTGGTCAATGGGAAGAAGGAGAAGGGTACGTTTGGCGGATTAAGAGACAAGCAGGCTTACTCTCCAAGCGATATTCGCTTCACAACCAAAAATGGGATCCTCTATGCATATTGCATGGGCAATCCGGCCGGGGATGTTTCGATCACTTCACTGGGCAGGAATTCAAAACTGAACGACAAGGCTATTGCTTCCGTGAAGATGTTGGGCAGCGACGAAAAACTGAACTGGAAACAGCAAGATGACGCCCTGGTGATTCAGAAACCCGCCAAGCTGCCTGATTGGACGGTGATAGGATTTGAGATCAGGTTTAAAAAATAACCGTAGCGAAGATCTTGATTAAACGATTTTATCAAAAGTAGCCGTCTCAGGTATCAGGGACGACTACTTTTTTTTAAGTAAAGGGCGTTTGCAAACGTAACGACATCTTTTCTAACCTGATTTGCTTTTCTCCTTTAGTACCATGTCGATCGAGATGGCTCCCGCAATCAAAAAGATCTTATCCTCTTTGGTTGCATAGTGCTGATCCACAGTAAGTTTGTATTTGTCGGCAGTCGTGAAGATTTCTTTCATTCCGGCCCATTTCTTGGTAATCAGACCGATTTGGGCACCTTCCGGGTTCCGGACCACGAAATTCCAGGCTTTCCAGTCCCCCGATATCTCCCCTTTCAGTACACCGAAGTTATCGAAGATCCTGAATAAGGGGCGGATCACCTTGAATTTCTGTTGTATCATTCCCATCATGCTTCCTTTGGCATCCAATATGTTGATACGCGACATGAAAAAGGTCCATCCCCGGGTTAGGGTAAACAGCAACTCATCATGGGTATCCCTGATCTCGATCAGGAAAGGCAGGAATGCATTGCTTACCAGAAACCGAAGCGCCTTCTGCCTCCCGGTTAGTTTTTGGTTGACAGATCCAATCTGCACCCCCAGGTCATCATAAATCCGAAACACGTTTTCAAACCTGAAGAAATGAACTTTCTGGTCGATGAAGTAACTGTTGGGATCAAAGAAATCGGTGTTCATCTGTTTCGGGCTTTAAAAGAGGGTCATGAACTGATTGTTTTACCGATATCAAAGATAAGAGTTTATCATGAAATAAGCCAGTGGGATTCAGGCTGCACCTTATGGGGTGACTGAAGAAACTACCTGAATTTTGACCGTCGGAAAATAACCCTGTCAGGATAGGGACGAGATGAATGTCCTGGTCCTGTTTTTACTGGATCAACACATCCTAGTCCGGATCCAAAAACCATTGTTAATTAATCGTTAATCAATCACGATGTGGAATATTTCTTTCCGGTCACTTGTTTTATACCCCTCAATTAATTCACGGATTATTTACTTTATTGCCTTTTACCATGAACCGAAAGGAAGTATATCAGGAAATCGAACACGTGATGGGACTTGTTCCCACTATGTTCAGGTCGCTGCCCGATTCATCGCTTGAGCTTGAATGGCAGCTTTTCAAGAAAACCCAGATCGAGGATTCCGCCATACCCAATAAATACCGCGAACTCATCGGCCTTGGCATAGCTGCGGCCATGAAATGCAAGTATTGTGCTTATTTCCACACTGAAGTTGCCAGGCTGTTTGGCGCCACCGATGCCGAAATAGAAGACGCCGTTCATTTTGCCAAGGCAGTATCGGGTTGGAGTACTTATGTCAATGGGCTGCAAATTGATTTCGATCAGTTTAAAGCCGAAATTAATGAGTCGTGTGCATATATTCGCCGCACACAACTGCAGGAGGCTTATTAGCCGTTCTTTTTAAAGACGCATAACAGCGTTTTGATTTAATGTATCTCCGAAACACGGCCACGGCGTTTAACAAAGTGACCGTGTTTTTTTATACGGGTAAAGGAAAGCGTTACAAGGACTACATGTCTAATAATTCAGCCCAGGCCTGATCGTTCACAGGGATTCCTTCCGATTGATTCCGGTGGCGGATTTCAAGGATGCTTTCTCCCGGATAACGGATCTGTTCGGATGGATTCATCAACTCACTCGATTTGGTGTAACGGATGATTTCATCCATGAGTTGTTCATTGTCAATGCTCTGATTCAGGCAAAGGAAAAATTGGGAAATACCGGTTTCTTTGGTCTTTTCACTGATCTTCTGAACAGATAGCCCTCCGGTGACCGAGGTAAGGAGCATGTCAAGGACCAGCGAAAGGGCTGATCCTTTCCAGTAACCAATCGGCAATACCCTTCCGGATTGAATAATGGCAGTTGCATTGGTGGTAAGAAAGCCATCGTCATCATATCCTCCATATACCGGGAGCTCTTGGTTGGCCTGATCGTATTGGTATAATTTGCCATAGGAGAAT
Source organism: Bacteroidota bacterium (assembly GCA_030706265.1). GTDB lineage: Bacteria > Bacteroidota > Bacteroidia > Bacteroidales > Cfx3-03 > Cfx3-03. The sequence continues at coordinate 7,961 of JAUZOX010000060.1, forward strand.
TGCGACATGGCCATATCCAGTACGACATGTCCTTTTTCATGGGGAATGGAGATCACCAGGGGATTGTTCCCTATTCGAGGTTGCGTGCCGCCCCAGGGAGGCATGTTGGCAATCGTATTGGTAAAGCAGATCCCGATACATCCGGCTGCGGCTGCCTGCCATCCATAAGTACCGCCCCGCATCCAATGGGTGGTATTGCGCAATGCCACCGCGCCCATTCCGTTTTCTTTGGCCAAATGGATGGCCCGGTCCATCGCAAGGGTTGCATTATACATTCCCGGACCACAATGGCCGTCCCAACGCTCTATCAGCCCGTTCCGGTCTTCAAGGGTGGGCTCTGCATCTACGTCGATCAGTCCGTCTTTAACATATTGAACGAATGCAGGGAAACGGTTTATGCCGTGAGAATAAATGCCATCGAGGCTGTTGTCGGCAAAGATGGTTGCACACAATTCGGCCTTTTCTTCATTAAATGATAATCTGCGCAAAATGCGTTTGAATTCTACTTTTAAATCTGAATATGATATTCTCATTGTTTATAGTTTAGGGCCCGATGTAAATGATTGCAAAATTAACAAGTATTCATGATGTCTTTTCGATTTTTTTAAGTACACCTGGATGTTGTTATGACCTGGAATCAACAATCTAAAGTCAAAATAGATCACCTCTTCTGAACCAAAACCAGGCAGATCAGCCTGGTACCTTTGGGAAGAAGTAAGGGTTTGACCACAAGGTGGCTTTTCCGGATTATGAAACGGAAGAAGGGCTATTCAAATCAGAAATTCAATATCCGATATCACAACCCAACCGGTATCGATACCAGTTCTGCCGCATCAAAATAATGGATAATGGGGGGAGCATTATTGACTGCTACTGCTCCGATGCAGTCTGGGCTGATGTTCAACGGGCTGATGTACCATTCACTATCTCCATAGCTGATGGGGCCTTCTGACAAGACGTCGAATTGATTTGGCTCAATATAGAGCCCTCGCCCGATGGCTTTGATCAGGGCTTCTTTCTTTGACCAGACGCTTAAAAAGGCATTCTCGATCATGAAGCCGGTATGGCTGTTTACCCAGGTTGCCTCATTGGTTGTAAAGTAGTCTGAAACCATTAGCTCAATATCCTGAACAGGCCTGATGAGTTCCAGGTCAACCCCTATGGAATTGCGTTGACAGAAGGCCGCCAAGAACAGGTTTGCAGAGGACGAAATATTAAACTGGATATTGGTGTTGGGATGTGTGATGTGCGGCTTTTGATAATGGTTGCTGTTGAATTTGATTTTAGCCGGATTACAATTGAGATAGTTTCCCAAAATGATGCGCAGCAGGTTATGCCGAACCGTGAACAAAAAGTTATCGATGTCATAAGTAAACTTCTTGGCATTCCTTCTTTCGCTCTCCGAAAGAAAAGAGCCAGCCGACGTTTTTTCGAATCGCTCATCGATCGCAGTGGACCAGATGTGAATTTCTCCGGAGTTCAGATTCATTTTTAGTATGGTTAGTGAGTTTAGTGAGCGTGTTGAGTGAAATATTAGTTGATTCGCACAGAAGGGGAGCCCATCCATTTTGTACATTTCGGCAGCGCTTCTCCTTTCATGAGAAGCGAAAGTCCATCGAGGGTTGAGTGGTCTCCCATCTTCGAATCATAGAGTACCACCGACATGGCTCCCACGGTACAGCTTTTCCCGATTTCAACCACCGACATCTTCATGACCCTATCCTCGAAGAGATGGGTTTGAATGGTCGTGCCAAAATTGATTGCAGAATCCGATTGGATATGAACCAGATCGAATTCAGTGATTTCGGTGGTTTCCATATAAACATTGCGTCCGATCTTGCAGCCCATCAATCGGAAGAAGAAAGGTGCCATCGGGGTCCCCAGCATCATATTCTGATAGATTGGGAATACGAAACATTCGGTGATGGAGTTGATGAATTCGTTACGCCAGACGAAAGTGCTCCACAGTGGCTTTGCCGTTGGCTTGTAGTGTCCTATCAATACCCATTTGAAGAATATCCCCGATAACATGGAAGAACAGCAAAGGGCTGAAAAAAGAAGTATGGCAGTCAGGGTCAATGGAATGGGTCCCAACGTAAGGGTAAGGGGCGATATGATTTCGTAAAACAGAATGATCAGCCAGGAAGCAAGGGTATAAGGCATCGTGATCTTGAAAAACTCGATGGAACCCCTTACGATATACAAGTACCAGGGAGGATGGAATGTGAGCTTTTCATCGAACTTAGGGCTTTCCTGTCTCTTTGGAAGGAATATTGGAGGTGAACCCAACCAGGATGATCCGTTGATCTTATTTTCATCATCGGTGACCGGTGCAGTGGACAGTACCCCGATGAGACAATCGTTTCCGATTTTAGAGCCGGGAAGCAACACCGCACTGTTGCCTATGAAGGAACGGTCGCCGATATGGGTGTCTCTCAGGTACATCGTTCCGAGATAGACCGTGGGGACTCCGATGCTGGTTGAATCGGCAAGGAAACTTTCATTGCCTATTTCGAGCAGGTCGGTTGAGAGGTGGTTGAGTGTCGATATCTCGGCCCGCTTCCC
>JAUZOX010000600.1 GCA_030706265.1 Bacteroidota bacterium
CTTTCTGAAACGATACCCGCTTTTCATGATTTGGAGAAGCGGTTGGAGACATTCAGCAAAACGGTGAAACTGAATCCGGCAAACAGGGTGGAACGGGTTAGCGATGAGATCCGGTTTGTAAATGAACATGCTGAAGAGCTGTTGTCGATAACCCGGAAAATCAATGCCGGTCAGATTCCGATGCGCATTACCCATAACGACACCAAGTTTAACAACATATTGTTTGATGCCCATAATCATGCGCTATGTGTAGTAGACCTTGATACGGTTATGCCGGGTTCCGTTCTTCATGACTTTGGGGATGCTATCCGGACTGCGGCCAGCACGGCGGTAGAAGATGAAGCCGATCTCTCAAAAATCGGTTTGGACCTGGAGCTTTTTAAGGCCTATGCGACCGGTTATATGAGCGAAGCCCATACCTTTTTAACTCCTGCTGAAATAGAAAACCTGGCACTGTCTGCCAAGTTCATGGTCTTCATCATTGGTCTCCGGTTTTTGACCGATTTTGTTGATGGCGATCATTACTTCAAAATTCAACATCAGGATCATAATTTACAACGTTGCCGGGCACAGTTTCAGTTGGTTCGCAGCATAGAGTCCCACTTTGCTCAAATGCAGGAAGTGATTGAGCAATTGGCTAAGAAATACCAAACTTCAATCAGCTTTTCAAATTAAATGAGAAGCGATCTCACAAATCCAGGACCTCGTGGTCAAGGCCATATGTTTGCCGTATTTATGCTGTGTCTTATCCTTATATAGGTTGACAAAAATTAAAATTAATTGTTAATCTAAAAGAGGAATAAAATGAGAACGAATAATCATTATTCGGACAAGTTTAAACGATCTGTAGTACAGAAAGTACTTGATGGTAAGATTGGCATAACGGCAGCACGGTTAAAATATGGGATTAAAGGCCACGCATCAATTAACACATGGCTTAAAAAATATGATTTTTTAAGCCAATATGCAATGAAAGCAAAGACGGTGAATACGGAACCAGTTAAGAGTTTACAGGAACTTGAGGCAGAAAACCGTAGACTACGCAAGGAACTGGACAGGGAGCAACTCTATACCCGAGCACTTAATGTGATGATTGATATTGCCGAAAAGCGGTTTAATATTCCCATCAGAAAAAAACCTGGGGCCAAACAGTAGAAGATACAAATGCCGCAGAGCATCACCATCGTGTTGGTGCACTCTGTACACTGTTTGGCAAAACACGCCAGGCATATTACAAGAAAAGCGATGAGAATTTTAAACAGCAGGTCAATGATGATCTGATTCTAAAGATAGTTAAAGAGATCAGAACCAAACAAAAACGTTTGGGGGGACGAAAGCTATGGTTTATTGTTTCCGGTCAAATCCCCACCGATCAACAGATTGGTCGTGATGCTTTCTTTGATTTGTTGCGCGAGCACGGGTTATTGGTACGTAAGCGCAAGACACGGGCGTATACCACAATGTCTTCACACTGGCTGCACAAATACCCAAATCTCATCCGCGAGTTCATCCCGTTGCACGCTAACCAATTATGGGTAAGCGATATTACATACATTAAAGTTCAAAAGGACTTTTTATATCTTTTCCTAATTACCGATGCCTATTCACGTAAAATCATTGGATGGCAGTTGTCTGAAACGATAGAAGCCATTGGTGCAGAGAAGGCACTACACATGGCTTTAAGTCAACTGCCAGCTAATTGTGAAGGCCTTATTCACCACTCTGATCGGGGATTGCAGTATTGCAGTCAAAGGTATGTGAAGTGTCTTAAAAAACACCATATCAAAATCAGTATGACCGAAAACGGTGATCCTTACGAAAACGCTATTGCAGAAAGAGTTAATGGCATTCTCAAAACAGAATGGCTCTATGACATGGACTTGAAAGCGTATGATGATACTAAAAAGGCAATCAGATCTGTTGTTGATATCTATAATAACGAGCGACCACATTCAAGTATTGAAATGTTAACACCGTCACAGGCCTATCAAAAGAGCGGTGCGTTAAATCGACTCTGGCGATCGCACAGAATAAAAAGGCCGGAAGTAATCACACAACAGCCATGAAAATGATTATTTTTGTAATAGCAGAACTTATCGACGGCGATTCTTTAAACCGACGAATTATCCAACAGCTTGGGGAACCCGCACCAAAGCGTTCCCCATCTGTTAAAAAGCAGAACTTATCTCTGGCTCATCATTACCCGACTAAAATATTTACTGTATACTTTAGCCAGGATTTTCAAATTGGAATTGTCAACTAAAATTAGGATGAGACACTGTATCTATGCTGTATCTATGCCGTATTTTTGCCGTATGACTGTATACGGCAAAAATACGGCATGGCTACGGCATTTATTTGGTGAATAAATGGCATGGATAATCTGGTGATAAGAACTGTATCTTTCAGATCGGTATAAATTGCGACAAGAAAAAAATGGAAGATAGAATAATCCATTGCGATATGTAAGGATTTGAGTTCTCTCGGTACCATTTTATGACTGTAATCAATTCTATCCACA
>JAUZOX010000601.1 GCA_030706265.1 Bacteroidota bacterium
CCAAGGCAATCGAAACCCTTAAACAGGGCGGTAAAGTCTTTTTAAATGCTGCCGGTAAAGTTGAAAGCGGTAAAGATGTTGTCCAAACATTCACACCGGTATTTTGGAATACATCCTGGTTTAAAATGAGACCACCCCACACTACTGGATTTCTTTGTGATCCTGCCCATCCTGCCTTTACTGATTTTCCAACTGAATACCACAGCAATCTGCAATGGTGGGAGATTGTGCAAAATGCCCAGGTGATGCAGATCAACAGCTTCCCCAAACAGTTTACTCCAATATTGCAACCCATTGATACCTGGTTTTTGAATAGGAAACTGGCCATGATTTTTGAGGCCAATGTGGGAGGAGGTAAATTGCTGGTGTGCAGTGCAGACCTTGAATCCAATCTGGAAAACCGTCCTGCTGCAAGGCAATTATTATATAGCCTGAAAAGCTATATGGCCTCACCCGGCTTTAATCCAAAGCAGAACTTGACAATTGCAAATATTCAATCTATATTTGAAAAGAAAAATACAAAAGGATTTGATGCTCATACAACTGACAGTCCTGATGAATTAAAGAAAGGTTTAAAATAAAATTTAACAAATGGATATATGAAACTGCACGCTCGAAACAGAAACACCGGTGAACCGGGCATACATGCGAGTTCCATATGATCATTTTAATACAAATTATTTACAAATGAAACATCTTATCAGCATTGTTTTACTTGCATTTACCTTATTTAGTGTGCAGGCTCAAACAGTAAAATCAGACTTATCATGGCCAACTGTAAACAAAGAAGCCAGACCCTGGACGCGATGGTGGTGGTTGGGTAATGCTGTGGACAAAGAAGGTTTAACCTATCGCATGGAGGAGATGGCCAAAGCCGGATTTGGAGGGGTTGAAATTACACCAATCTATGGTACCAAAGGCTTTGAGAAGAAGTTTATCGACTTTCTGTCGCCGACATGGATGGAAATGTTAAAACATACTGTCAACGAAGGAAAACGCCTTGATATGGGGGTTGATATGAATACGGGTACCGGCTGGCCTTTTGGAGGGCCAAAGATCACGATTGATGATGCAGCCTCGAAATACATTATACAAACATATCCGGTAACAGGTGGAAACAAGCTAACCGATAAAATAACGGTTAATGATTCCCGGCAAAAGGAGGGAGCTTCACTGCAGTGCTTGATTGCCTATTCCGATAAAGGAGAAAAAATAGACCTGTTGAATAAAGTCACTGACGGCACGCTTGACTGGACTGCACCTGCAGGAAGCTGGAAACTGTATGCCTTATTCAATGGTAAAACCCTTCAGAAAGTAAAAAGAGCAGCCCCCGGTGGTGATGGATTTGTCATGGATCATTATTCTGAAAAGGCGGTCGATGGATATCTGAATATGTTTGAGACTGCTTTTAAAAACAACAATTGTCCTGTTCCGAATGCATTTTTCAACGATTCGTTTGAAGTATTTGGAGCAGACTGGACTCCAACGCTGCTGACCGAATTTGCAAAACGGCGCGGGTATCGTTTCGAAGAGGTGATCCCGTACTTTGCAGGTGAAGGAGATAAAGAGATCGTTGCACGCGTAAGAAGCGATTACAGGGAAACCGTTTCGGATCTTTTACTGCATAATTTCACCCAAAACTGGACAAACTGGGCTCACAAGTTGGGCAGCATCACCCGCAACCAGGCCCACGGATCACCCGGTAACCTGATTGATTTATATGGTACGGTTGATATTCCCGAATGCGAATCCTTTGGCTTAACTCCTTTTCCAATTCCGGGCTATCGGATCGATTCAGGCGATGTAAAAATAAGTGACTCTGATCCCATGATGCAGAAATTTGCTTCATCGGCAGCCCATATCACCGGGAAAAAATTATCGTCAGCCGAATCGTTTACCTGGCTGACCGAACATTTCAGAACGAGTTTATTCCAGTGTAAAACAGAATTGGATCAGCTGCTCACTTCTGGAATTAACCACATCGTTTACCAGGGAACGCCCTATTCACCCAAAGATGCTACCTGGCCGGGATGGAAATTCTATGCATCCGTCGATTTTTCTTCCTACAATACCATCTGGAAAGATATGCCGGCATTTGATGAATACATCGCAAGATGCCAGTCGTTTATGCAAGAGGGAGAACCCGATAACGAGATATTGCTCTACTGGCCTGTTTACGATATCTGGAACAGTGAAACCGGTCCCAATTTTCTTGCCTTTGCCATCAACTCCTCAAAGTCATGGTTAAAACCAACCAACTTCTCGATTTTAGCACGACAAATGAGAGATAAAGGATATGACTTTGACTATATTTCAGATTATTTCCTTTCACAATCAAAGGTTGTGGATGGAAAGATCAAGACTCCGGGCGCAAGTTACAAGACGTTAGTAATTCCTTCGTGCAAGTTTATGCCTGTCGGAACACTTGCGAAAATCGTCAACCTGATTAATGAAGGAGCAAACGTGATTTTTATGGATCAGTTTCCCCAGGATGTACCCGGTTTAGGGAATCTGGAAC
>JAUZOX010000602.1 GCA_030706265.1 Bacteroidota bacterium
CTTCCCTTATTTCGATCCAGACCAACTGGTATTCCCTTGAGCCGAACCGGCCCCAACGGAGTTCATGTAATGGCATCTTCCAGGGTGGCACGGTGAGGATCAGCTGTTCTGCATACCCCGTTCCTTTATAGGTTCTTTTGCCGGCCACCAGTTCCACCCTTGAAGCCGGCTGATAACACTTCCATTCCAGGTAACCGCTGTCTGAATCATACAGTCGGGCAGAGAGGGGTGAGGCAATGGCTTCCCATCGTCCCCAGATTCCGAATTTCTCATCACTCCACGTTATTAAGCCGTTTGTCTTCTCCGGCATGTGAATGTTTCGAAATGCGGAACGCTGACTGACGCCCTGTATAGGGTCATATTTTAACCAGGAGGTGTAATGAACCTCAAAGCCTCTCCAGCTCAGTTTTGCAGCATAAAAGATCATTGCTTCTCCTTCGTCTCCCGCAAAGTCGAGATACCATTTATCAAGGTGAAAATGTCCTGATCCGGAATCAGGTTTAAAGTCGCGATTCCACATCGTTTTTCTGTAAAGCCGTTATTAAGGTCTTAAAAGAATATGCCGGAACACTTTCCTTGCCGGCATCTCGTATACAAACCGGAAAGTCCCTCTCGAAAGCCATGAAAATTTTCCTTGGCGTAAAAGACGGTGATGCTCCTCCAGCAGCTTCATCCCCTCTTTGGCCCTATGGTGTAACCAGGCTTTGACCCCCGGTGAAGAAGTATCGTCCAGGTCTTCGTGTAAAATACCGAAAAGGTCGCATTCTTCCTGGGAGATGTTGACATACCCGGCGGCAATGTCCGCCTCATAATCCTCAATGTCATACTGATAGCGACAGGCCATTCCCAGGGGTTCCAACAAGGGATACTGTTCCGGATCTTCCCTAAAGACTTTCAGGGTGGCCCTGATGGTTCCCCGGATATCCAGCAGGTGGAAATGATGGTTCAACACCTCCTGTGGAAAAATCATTAGCTTTCCCCGGCGTTGTGCATCAAAAAAGAGCGACTCCAGAATGTCTTTGGTCTCGGCTTTAAAGTCGGCTCCAAACCTCTCGGCCAGCTCAAAGCAATAAGCCATCAGGAAATCCACTTCATCATTAGGCGCCTCGGGGTTTTCCGAGAAACGGATCTTATCGGCCACATAATCGCTTTCATGGTGATAGGGCTGGGGCAATGGGGCATCGCCATCTACCACATCGTCCAGATAGCGCATCAATGTGTAGTAGGATTCAAGAAACCGTCCCCGGACCGGAGCAAAGGCAGCATATTTGAAGAAACAGAGGTATCGCAAAAAGACTTTATATTTCCACCCCCGCTTTTTGAGCATGTGACGGAAAACCCTATTCCTCATTTCTTTTGCCTGCCTGTCTGAATAGGACCTCATTTTGGATATGTTTTACAAAACAAAACTAAATCCTGAAGAAACAAAGCAAATATAATGAAATGTTAGGGTGATGTCAATCTTTTTTCAAGGCATGCCATCGCATTCACTTTGGCGTTTCGCCATCACCTCCTGATTGGGTATTTGATCGTTCACAACTGCAGCATTTGACCGATAAGCCATATGGCTGTGTATCCACTCAGCAAGTAAACGGGGATTACCGGATGGTTATGCTGCAGGTCAGTAAAGGACTTATTCTGTGACTAGGAGAAACGGTAATCTGCGGGGAGACCTGTACATAGGGGATGGGCTTATAAAGCGTTACCTCCCTGTTAATCAATGCCCCGGCAGCTATTAATCCCAAAAATGAAAATACTGCATAATTTTTAGGTGTACCGGCTTTTAAAGAAAAAGTACCCCGATCCCATTTCTCAGGCGTAGTTGCCGCAATTAAAACCAGGCCCAAACAGCCCCCCCATGCAATAAAGGAACGGCGTTTGGTTACTTTAGAAATCTGGTTTAAGGAATAGGTGCGTACAATTCTTGGATCACTTTTAAGTGAAAATTCAAATGAATCCTTGAGAACCTGTAAATGATAAAATTTATACGAAGTCTCATTTGTAAGATAGACTTTACCATTCCTGACAAACGAAATATTCTCAATGTTGGAAGTTTTTTGAGAATACAAAATCAGGGGGAATAAAAGGATTCCGGTGAGCAATGGTATTAGTTTTTTCATACGTTGATAATTTGATTAATTTGGTCGTATGGAACTCGCATGGATAATTTTCATCGTTGTTTGTGTTTTCAAAACATGCTCGTTTCATACGGAAATAATTTGATTAACCAGGTCGTATAGAACTCGCAAGTATGCTCGTTTCATCGGTGTTTGCATTCTCAAACATGCCGTTTTGTCATCATTGATGGGTTATCGGCATACAGGGAATGGGCGTTATATTTATGGCGCCAAGAAATTAAGGGTGTTTTCCGAGCCGACAAGGATGCTGGCTGAAGCTGCAGCCAACATCAGTTTCAGCTCTTCATTCAGATTCTGATTCAGCCATACCACTTTTTTCTGAAAACTATCCGGGGTGGCCTGCACAGCTGCAATAGAGCTGTTATCCA
>JAUZOX010000603.1 GCA_030706265.1 Bacteroidota bacterium
AGATACCTCCGTGAATCGTTTATCCCGTTTCACTTTTAATAATGATTCGATTGATCCAAAATCAGAAAAAATGATTTTGCAATTATATTCTCAAAGAGAAATATGTTGCCATACGGGCGGTTCCATTGCTTTTGGTAAAGATCGGATGTTATATTTATCAACAGGCGACAACACAACCCCCTTTGATGAACCCAATCAACCTTTTGCGAGTCATGGTTATGCTCCGTTAGATGATCGTCCCGGTCATGAGCATTATGATGATCGCCGCAGTGCCGGCAATACCAATGACCTGCGTGGTAAGATACTACGCATTGATGTAGATGAACAAGGAAACTATACGATTCCCGATGGCAATTTATTTCCAAAAGGCACCGATAAAACAAGGCCGGAGATTTATGTAATGGGCGACCGGAACCCGTATCGTATTTCTGTAGACCAGAAGAATGGATTTTTATATTGGGGAGAAGTGGGGCCCGATGCAAACAATGACAGTATGGATACCCGCGGCCCACGCGGTTATGATGAATTTAACCAGGCAAGGAAAGCCGGTTTTTTTGGCTGGCCTTTTTTCGTCGCCAACAATCTTCCTTACCGTGAATACAACTACGCAACAGGCCAATCCGGTGCTGCATTCGATCCTGCGAAGCCTATAAATAATTCACGCAATAATACCGGGTTACAGCAATTACCTCCGGCGCAACCTGCATTTATCTGGTATCCTTATGCGGCTTCAAAAGATTTTCCGCAGGTGGGAAGCGGCGGCAGGTGTGCAATGGCCGGGCCGGTTTATTATCCGGACTTGTATCCGGAAGAAACCCGTTACCCGGATTACTATAATGGGAAACTGTTTATTTATGAATGGATACGCGGCTGGATAAAAGTAGTGACGATGTTACCTAACGGTGATTTTGATAACATGGAACCTTTCATGTTACATACAAAATTTGCAAACCCTTCTGATATGGAAGTTGGTCCTGACGGCAGAATTTATGTATTAGAATATGGCAGTGGATGGTTTGCCAAAAACCCTGATGCCGGCTTGGCACGCATTGATTATATCTCAGGAAACAGGCCTCCGGAGATCTCTTCAATAAGCGTGGATAAAACATCGGGGGATCTGCCTTTGCAAATAACAGCGACCGTTACCGCAAAAGACCCCGACAATGATAAGCTATCCTATGTGTGGGATCTGGGCAATGGCACAAAGGTTAAAACAAACGAACCAAAGCTCCAATACACGCTCACTAACGTCGGCGACTATTCGATTTCAGCAGAAGTACAAGATGATAAAAATGCTTCGTCAAAAAGCAGCGTGGTAAATGTATATGCAGGCAACGAGGCACCCACCGTAAACATAGTGATTGATGGCAATAAAACATTTTACTTCCCCGGCCACGATGTAAAATACCACGTTGATATTAACGACAAAGATGATACAGCCAAAGTAAAAGATTTGAGCAACCTGGTTGTATCAGCTGATTATGAAGAACGTACCGGTAAAGCAGGATCAACACAGGGTCACCAGCTGATAAGCCAGGTTATGATGGGTAAAAATTTAATGATGTCTTTAGACTGCAAAGGTTGCCATAAGGTAGATGAAAAATCAATCGGGCCTGCATTTACGATGGTCTCACAGCGTTATCAAAAAGATCCAAATGCCATGACCTATCTTGCGCAAAAAGTAATAAAAGGTGGAAGCGGCGCATGGGGCGAGGTTGCAATGGCTGCGCATCCTAATTTAAAAGAAAGCGATGCAAAACAAATTATATCATGGGTGTTATCCCTCGCGGCTCAAAACAAAAAAATAAAATCTTTACCCGCAAAAGGCCAGGTAAACGCAACCTTAAACAAACCTGTAAAAGATAACGGCGTATTATACATTTCCGCAGATTATACTGACAATGGCGGAAATAATATCAAACCTTTGATGGGAAGTAATTCTGTTGCATTGCATAACAGTAAAATTTCATTTGACGGCGTGCAGCAAATGCAAGGCTTTAGTAAAGCAGTTTTCAATGGAACTACGTATATGGTATTGCCACAAAACACAGGTTGGTTCAGCATTGACAGCATTGATCTTTCAGGCATTTCACGTGCTGTTATAACAATGGGCTGGCAGAAGCCCCCAGTATCGGGCTACACATTTGAATTGCATGTTGACGCACCTGCGGGAATCAAAATAGGTGAATTTACTTTTGCAGGCTCAGCCGAAGGCGCGGCAGGCAAACCTGGAAAAGCGTCTCCGCAATTTGCAACATTAAGCGGTACACTAAGCGGGGTTAACGATGGAAAACTTCATAATATTTATATTGTAAGTAAGGCAAAAGATCAAAAAATAACTACCAGTGCTGCATTATCATCTATACAATTTTTTATTAAATAACTTATAACGAACCTGGTTCAACATATCCAGGGACTATTTCTTTAAAACTCAATCGAATGCTCAATATCCTAAGAAAAAAAATTTTGTTTGCCATGCTGTTAATGCTGGCAAGTGCCGCAGTA
>JAUZOX010000604.1 GCA_030706265.1 Bacteroidota bacterium
GCAGGGATATTGGCAAGGGTTTCAACATTATTGACCACTGTTGGCTTTTCAAATAATCCATGTTCAGCCGGAAATGGAGGTTTATTACGGGGCATGCCACGTCGTCCTTCCAAACTTGCTATGAGAGCGGTCTCCTCACCACATACAAATGCACCGGCACCCTGACGGATAGAAATAAAGACATTCACGCCACTGTCCATCACATTGTTTCCAAGTAGCCCATATTCGTATGCTTGCTGCAAGGCTGTTTTCATTCGCTTTAACGCAAGATCGTATTCTGCACGAATATAAATATAGGCTTTATCCGCACCGATGGCATAGGCCGCAATAGCAATTCCCTCAATAACCCTGTGCGGGTCTCCTTCAATAACGGATCTGTCCATGAAGGCACCTGGATCGCTCTCGTCGGCATTACAGATCATGAATTTATCGTCATCTTCTGTCATCAGGGTGGTCTTCCACTTAAGACCTGTCGGGTAACCTCCGCCCCCCCTACCCCTGAGGCCTGACTCTTCAACTAAGGTGCATACTTTTTCAGAGGTATAATTCCGTATTGTCTTCACAAAAGCACGATAACCGCCTCCGGCAATATATTCGGAAATATCAGCCGGATTAATGACGCCACAGTTCTTCAATACGATACGATTTTGACTGGCAAAAAAAGGAATCTGATTGATAAAAGGTACTTTATGCCAGGGTTCGGATTTTGATTGATGAAACTGGTACGACACATCTTCAACCGGCAGCTCATTGTTCAGGATGCCATCCAGAATATAATCGACCTTGTCGGCCGTAACCCGTTGAAATGAAATGCGGGCCCTTCCCGGCAACTGCACATCCATGACCGGTTCCACCGAACATAATCCGATACACCCCACTTCCACAACTTCGGCCTCGATTTCCTTTTCAGAGAGATAATTGTTTATCGCCTGAAGCGTTCTTCCTGCACCGGCAACCATTCCACAGGTTGAAGTCCCCAGATAAATAACCGGCCTTTCTACCCGTTCACGCAAAATGAGATTGAGCAAATCGGGGTCCGTATTTTGCTCAATAGCGGTTGCATTGTTTAGAAATGCCCTAAGCTTCACTTTCAATTCACCGTCCTGAATGGCCATGACTAATCCTTTAAACGATAAGTATTGATTATATTGGAAAGATCGGTAATATTGAACCCGGTATAGAATTCGGCATTGATGTCCATGACGGGAGCTAATCCACAAGCCCCGATGCATCGTACTATATCCAGGCTGAATAATCCGTCCCGGGTCGTCTGCCCGGGTTTTATTTTAAGTATTTTCTCCAGCTCGTTCTGGAAATTGAGTGACCCTTCCACATGACAGGCAGTTCCCCGGCATATGCGGATATGATATTTTCCCCTGGGTTCAAATCGAAACTGATCAAAATAGGTGGCTACCCCATAAACTTTGCTGGTGGGAAGTTTTAAAAATTCTGCAGTCACCACAATGGCCTCTTCTGATAAGTAACCATTCTCATCCTGAATCTCCTGAAGAATCGGAATGAGTCGATCACGACTCAAATTAGGCTGATTTTCAAGTATTTCCCTAATCACCTTGCTCATAGTTAAATGCATTCATGAAACAACAGAAAATCAAGTCTTCGACGTAAATATAGCAAAGGATTAGCAAAAATCAACCACTAATTTGTTATAAAAATAACAGTGTTACTTTCATAACAGGAAAACAGTATCTTTGCAACGACATGTATTGACTTTTATCATCTGATTAACAACATTTTAATCATTAAATCACTGATCAATTCAGCAGCCAGGTGCATTTAAATTTAAAATCATTTTAAACAGAAACAGTTATTTTTTTCAATATAACCAAATAAAAGACAGTAATTAAGTCGTTTAATAAAGAACAAACCGGTAACTTTACGAGTCCTAAATCAATATTTTAAAATAAATATCGTTTAATATTGAAGAAGGACCTTTTTGGAATTAATTTGCAATAAATGAGATGGAAGATAACAGGATCGAAATAACGATCTGCCTTGGCAGCTCCTGTTTTTCAAGGGGAAACAAAAAGACAGTGGATACCATAAAACAATACATCGCTGAAAATCATTTGGAAGAAAAGGTTTATTTTCATGGCGGACATTGTTTCGGAAGTTGCGAGAATGGACCGAAAATTAAGATTGCTGAAAACATTTACGAGCATGTCGATCAAAATAATGTAATCGATTTGATGGCCAAATTTTTTGATCTTTAAATCCGAACGGAAAAACACGTCACATGGCCCTGGTAAGAATTCTTGAAAATAAATGCAAACAATCGTATGCCTGTGTCCGGATATGCCCGGCCAAAGCCATTGAGGTAAAAGCAACACAAGCAACCCCCTTCATTGTAGCCGAACGTTGCATCGGCTGCGGAAGTTGTGTGATTGCCTGTTCTGTCGATGCCGTGGTTTATTCAGACTCCGTGAATAAAGTAAAGGCATTGTTTGAAGCGGGACAGCCTGTTGCAGCGGTTTGTGGCCCC
>JAUZOX010000605.1 GCA_030706265.1 Bacteroidota bacterium
AAGGATAAAATCTGTTACTACACCGTAAAATGGAAGTCGGTGGCAACCCATATAACTGATCCGAAAGTAAAAACTGATCAGCCCATTGTTTATGACTGGGACAAATTGGAATTCAAGAAGAATGCCAAAGGAGGTTCAAGAACCATTTTAAGGATGCCAACCCAATCATTGGTTGAATTGGAAATGCATACGACACAGCTCAACGAAGGTGAAAACAGCCATGCCCCGCACGTGCATCACGATGAGGAGATGATGTTAGTGCGCTATGGAAAGGTCGCCGAAATGATTATCGATAAATCATATGAACTGGGTCCCGGTTCGGTTATTTATCTGGCTCCCGATGATCTTCACGGAATAGGCAATGCAGGTAAAGAACCCTGTGAATATTATGCAATTCGTTGGATAACCGAAAAGACCGAGGTAGATAAAAAATAACCGCTTCAAATTGAATATTAAAGAAAACATCGTTTATGGAACGGACATGTTTGGCAACGCAAACACAGATGAACCGAACATGCATGCGAGTTCAATACGACTATTTTAATTAAATCAGATACACATGAATAAAATTCTACTCCTTGTCGTAATAGTATGCGTGTTTGCACCCTTTAATTTATCTGCACAACCTTCAAAATTCAGCCCTCAGAATTCGAAAAGGATAACCAGGGTTATCACTGATCAGTGGACCTTTAATTATTTTCCGGACGAGAAAGCCGACAAAGGATATGAGGCTCCCGGATATGACGACTCATCCTGGCCGGCTGTGTCGGTTCCGCATACCTGGAGCACTTATGAAACAACGGGAGAGGTTCATCCTTTTATTCGCAATGCGGCCGAGAAAGATGATTCTTTCTGGTGGTTTGGCTGGGGATGGTACCGCAAGCATTTTACGGTTAAGAAGGAATATTTAAACCAAAAGGTCTTTGTGGAGTTTGAAGGGGTCCAAAAATACTGCAAGGTTTGGATCAATGGCAAGTATATTGGAGAACACAAAGGAGGATACGGATCTTTTGACTTCGATCTTACGCCCTACCTGAACCCGGGAAAAGATAACGTATTGGCCGTGGCGGTAAATAACCGCCAAAGTGATCCTACTAAAATCCCCCCCATGGCCGCCGGAAACTTTGATGTCTATGGCGGTATTTACAGAGACGTTACATTGGTGCTAAAGGACAATCTATATATCCCCATGCAGGGAGCGGCAAGCCACGAAGGAGGAACTTTTGTAACGACGCCCTCCGTCTCTGAAACCAAAGGAGTAGCCCGTGTCCAGACCTGGGTTAAAAATGACAATTCCCAACCCCGGAAATGTACCCTGAAAACATATATTGTCGATGCCGGGAATAATATAGTCCAGACAATTGAATCCAGTTCGGTCATTAAATCCGGGGAACTGTTTAAATTCGACCAGACCAGTGCCCCGGTAAAAAGTCCTCACTTGTGGTCTCAGGAAACGCCCTATTTATATAAGGTTTATTCAGCGGTTTATGATGGTGCCAGCTGTGTTGATACAATGTCAAGCCCTCTTGGTTTCAGATGGTTTAGCTGGGATTATCAAAACAACTTTTTGTATATCAACGGCAAAAAGACCATTGTTCATGGTGGAAACCGGCATCAGGAATACCCCTGGGTTGGCGATGCACTCCCCAAATGGATTACCGAAATGGACTATAGGGATATAGCTGAAAATCTGAATTATAACTTTATGCGGACCTGCCATTATCCAAACGATAAACTGGTTTATGCTCTTGCCGATAAATATGGAATTGCAATTGACGAAGAATCACCGAGCATAAAAAATCAGGTATTCGCGGTGGATGTGCAGCAACAGCAAATGAAAGAGATGATCCGCAGGGACCGGAACCATCCCAGTATCATGCTATGGAGCATGGGCAATGAAACCAATCATGCCGTGGATTCGAAATATGCCATTGCGGAAGACACCACCCGTATTCTCACTGCACGCAGGGTTCTGGAAGGTTCGGCCGGCGCTTATGTAAAACATACCGATGAAAACCTGAGCATCGAAAATCTTTTGCGTTGCACCATCAGGGGATGGTATAACAAGGATGTAAAGGATCTTGAACCCAAAGACAGCCAACATAGCGGCACTGAAGAGCACCAGCAAAACATGCTGATCGAAAGCGGCAGGTTTGGAACGGGGAACCTGTGTACCTGGATTTATGCCGACCATGGTTGTGACAGGGAATATGTGAATTCGCCATTGAAACATATCAATCCGAAGGGTTACGTAGACGCCTATCGAATTCCGAAATATGCCTATTATCTTTGGGAAGCGACTTATTCCAAAAAACCGATGGTGTTTATCATGCCTCATTTCTGGCGTACACAATACCTTGATCAGCAAAAGGATATTCGGATCAACTCAAACTGTGACACGGTTGAACTTAAAGTTAACGGACAAAGCCTGGGATTTCAATATCCGGATGCATCAAACTTCCATAGCGTTACATTCAGCAATGTTAAAGTCCAAAAA
>JAUZOX010000606.1 GCA_030706265.1 Bacteroidota bacterium
AACATTGTATAACAATATATTGGTAAGACATCTCCGGAAAAAGCAAGTATCAAATTGGCACTAAATTTGTTTTTATCATACGACTACACTCATTCACTCAAACACTATACAATATGAATACAAAGTTTTTTAAAACAGGATTCATGATCATGGTGGTTGGTCTGCTTTTAACCACCTCATGCCTAAAGGAATTAAACGACAATAACCGATATTGGATCAGTTATGGCCTGGTAATCGGAACCACCGGAAACCTGAACATCAGGTTGGATGACGGAACAATTCTCTATGCTGATGCAAGTTCTCAAAACCTGCTGTCACAATATGCATCAGATCGTGTTTTGGTTAACTATAATGTTGTTAGCAATAAAGTTGAAAATGGCGTTACCAATTATAATGTCAAGATAAATTCCATTGACAAGTTGCTAATGAAAAGTGTCGTTTTATTGACAAAGCAGAATGCCGATAGTTTGGGAAATGACCCTATCAATGCAAGGGGATTCTGGTTTGGAAATAACTTACTAAACGTCAATTTCTCTTTCCTGCAGAATACGAAGACACACCTGATTAATCTTGCAAAGGATACGATTCAATCCGATCCTACGACGGTTTCGTTGTTGTTAAAGCATAATGCATTCGGAGACGGTACGGTATATGAACGTTCGGGATTTGTCTCATTTGATCTTTCCTCCCTGCTCAATGGAAAGGACTCCGTCAATATTGATGTAAAATATACGGATTATTTTGGTACTTCTCATGATTTTAAAGGAACTTATAAACCTTTGAAATAGTAAGATTTAAGTTGATTACATGTGGTACGGCATTCCTCTCAGGATGCCGTATTTTATTTGTCGGAATAATTTGATTTATCTTTATTTTAGCGGCGTGAATGCTGAACTGGAAATATTCGACTGGAACTTAATGTTCATGATTCAGATCAACCGGACTTGTCTCGAGCGTTGATCCTTTCCCTGATTGTCTATTTTTAATTGTCTATTTTTCATTAAATATATATTCACATGGAATATCATGTTATTTCTCCAGATCCCCTTTCATTTCAAAATATTGCCGAAATCATCAATCAACATAAAAAACTCAAATTATCCGATAAAGCCATTGGGCTAATACAACAATGCCGTTCCTATCTGGACCAGAAGATGGAAAACAGGCATGCCCCCGTGTATGGGGTCACAACCGGTTTTGGTTCCCTGTGCACGATCACGATTCCGGCCGACGATCTTTCCCAGCTACAACAAAATCTGGTGATGAGCCATGCCTGTGGACTTGGAAACGAGGTCAATACCGAAATCGTCAGGCTCATGCTTCTATTGAAGATCCATGCATTAAGCCTTGGAAAATCAGGAGTGCAACTGCAAACCGTAGAACGGCTTGTCGATTTGTTTAATCACAATCTCACCCCGGTAGTTTATGAGCAGGGGTCTCTTGGAGCCTCCGGCGACCTGGCACCGCTGGCTCACCTGGTACTCCCTTTGTTGGGACTGGGAGAGGTTTGGTCAGAGGGAAAAAAGATAAAGGCTGCGGATGCGTTGAAACAACATGGATGGGAACCCCTGACGTTGCAAAGCAAAGAGGGACTGGCCTTGTTGAATGGGACCCAGTTCATGAGTGCACATGGGGTTTATGTCGTCATGAAGGCCATGAAACTGAGTAAATGGGCAGACGCAATCACAGCCCTTTCACTCGATGCATACGATGGCAGGTTGGATCCCTTTTATGAGCAGCTGCATACCATCCGTCCGCATAAAGGACAGATTGAAACTGCGGCCAACATACGTCATTTCCTTGAAGGGAGTGAGTTGATCAATCAGCCCGAAAAAAAGGTTCAGGATCCCTATTCGTTTCGTTGCACCCCACAGGTACACGGAGCCGTCAAGGACACCTTCAATTATGTCGCATCGGTGGTCCTTACCGAAATAAATTCGGTCACCGATAATCCGACCATATTTCCGGAAGACGATGCGGTCCTGTCGGGTGGTAATTTTCATGGAGAGCCGTTGGCCATGGCCTATGACTTTATGGCCATTGCTTTGGCGGAACTGGGAGCTATTTCAGAACGGAGGGTTTATCGCCTGATTGCAGGTGAACGCAACCTGCCCTCATTTCTGGTGGCCAATCCGGGCTTGAATTCAGGTTTTATGATTCCCCAATACACGGCAGCTTCTATTGTCAGTCAAAATAAACAATTGGCAACTCCCTGCTCGGTCGATTCGATCTCCTCGAGCAATGAGCAGGAAGATCATGTGAGTATGGGTGCCAATGCCGCCACCCGCTTGTTGAGGATGGCCGATAATCTGGAAAGGATACTGGCGATTGAATTTTTCACGGCTGCTCAGGCACTGGAGTTTCGCCGCCCCCTGAGGTCCTCCCCTTTTATCGAACAAATTGTTGCCGCATATAGAGAGAAAGTGCCGTTTATCGAAGAAGATACGGTCATGTATGAGGAGATACAAAAAACCGTTCAGTTTATCCGTGATTATA
>JAUZOX010000607.1 GCA_030706265.1 Bacteroidota bacterium
CCGCCTTTTCAATCTTTGCCCAGGAATCTTTCAGCGTCGAGATGCGATTGAAAACCAATTTACCCGGTTTGGAATCGTAATCGGTGCAGAAATAACCCAATCGCTCAAACTGAAAACGATCAAGTGGCTGTGTTGTAGCCAGCCCGGGCTCCACATATGCCCTGGAGATAACTGTCAAAGATTGTGGATTCAGGTTCTGGATAAAGGATTCTCCCTCAGGAACATCTTCCGGATTTTCATTGATGAACAAACGGTCAAAAAGCCTAACTTCGGCTTCGAGGGCATGACTGGCCGAGGCCCAGTGGATGGTGCCTTTTACCTTACGGCCATCCGGGGAATTGCCGCCCTTGGTGGCAGGATCGTAGGTGCAATGCAACTCCAGGATGTTTCCATCCGCATCCTTGATCACGTCGTTACAACGAATGAAAAATCCATAACGCATTCTGACTTCGACTCCGGGTGCCAGCCTGAAAAACTTCTTGGGAGGATTCTCCATGAAGTCGTCACGCTCGATGTAGAGCTCTTTGGTAAAATAGATCTTTCGGCTTCCGGCTGAAGGATCTTCGGGGTTGTTGATGGCTTCGAGTTCTTCGACATGCCCCTCTGGGAAGTTGGTGATCACGACCTTCAAGGGATTAAGCACTGCCATCACCCTGTTTGCCCTTTTGTTGAGGTCTTCACGGAGGCAGTATTCGAGCTGGGAGACATCGATGAGCTGATCCCGTTTCGCCACACCGATCATTTCTGCAAAGTTGCGGATCGATTCGGGGGTATATCCCCTGCGGCGTAATCCGCAAATGGTTGGCATACGCGGATCGTCCCAGCCATTTACAAGCCCCTCGTTAACCAGCTTAAGCAGCTTACGCTTGCTCATTACGGTGTAGGTCAGGTTAAGCCTTGAAAATTCGATTTGTCGTGGACGATAACTATCTGTGGCTATCTGATCCAGAAACCAGTTATAAAGCGGACGGTGTATTTCAAATTCAAGCGTACAGATTGAATGTGTGATGCCTTCCAGGTAGTCGCTTTGGCCGTGTGCATAATCGTACATCGGATAGATGCACCATTTGTTGCCGGTACGGTGATGTTCGGCATGGATGATGCGGTACATCAGGGGATCACGCATGAGCATATTGGGATGGGCCATGTCGATCTTTGCACGCAAAACTTTCGCCCCGTCGGGGAATTCACCATTGCGCATCCGGACGAACAGGTCAAGATTTTCTTCTACCGAACGGTTCCGGTAAGGGCTTTCGATGCCCGGTTTCGTAACCGTACCACGGTTCTGGCTGATCTCTTCTGCAGTCTGGTCATCAACATAGGCGTTCCCTTTTTTGATGATGGCAATGGCCCATTCATAGAGCTGATCGAAATAATCTGAGGCAAATAACTCTGTTCCATTCCAGTCAAAACCCAACCAATGCACATCTTCTTTGATACTGTCGACATACTCGACGTCTTCCTTTGTCGGATTGGTATCGTCAAAACGCAAATTGGTCAACCCGTTATATTGCAGTGCCAGGCCAAAGTTGAGGCAGATTGATTTTGCATGACCGATATGAAGATAGCCATTCGGTTCCGGCGGGAAGCGGGTATGAACCCGATTACCATTTTTGCCACTTGCCAGATCTTCATCTATGAGTGCATTGATGAAATTGGCGGTCTTTGGGCTTTTGCTTTCATTTTCTGTGTTGAGCAGATCTTTATTCTCTTCCGGATTTCCCATTTAGTATACTTGTGATAATTACCTGACAAAGTTAAGCCTAATTGTAAAAATCCATATCATTATGCATAAAAAAATGAAATTTAGGCATTCCAGATAAATTATCAGGGCAAAGCGACTACCGGTCGGAATACCGGGCCCTGCCTTTTCTCCGGGTATATTTAAAAACTGGATCCTGTGTTAATAATTGTTTATTACCAGACCGTTTATGGGGTCGTGCTTGCTTTATTTGTAATTTTGATGCCGAATTAAAATACACATCATGTCGTGGATTTCGATTGAAGGAATGGAATTTCATTCTTATCATGGTTGTTTTAAAGAAGAGCGTATTATTGGAACACGCTTTGTCGTTGATTTGTGGTTTGAATTAGATACGACTGCAGCAGAAAGGTCGGATAATTTAAAGGATACGATTGATTACCAGGCAGTATATCAATTGGTGAAAGGTCAGATGGATGAATCGTCTCATTTGATTGAGAATGTTGGTAGGAGAATTCTGGATGTCTTTCATTCGAAATATCCCCAGGTGAGTCGTTCCAGGGTGAAGGTTTCAAAGTTAAATCCTCCACTGGGAGGAAAGATTCATAGTGTGAATATCACAATCGAAAATACGCGTATGGCATGAATGGTTGCAAAAAGTCAGCAGATAAAACCCAGGAAATAAAACACTGTGCCAAATGTGGAAAACAATTTGGGTGTGGGGTTAACGGTAAATGCTGGTGTTATGAGATCAGTCTCGATGACAATGCATTGAAAAGGA
>JAUZOX010000608.1 GCA_030706265.1 Bacteroidota bacterium
AACTTTTGCTGAAGGTGATAGAGCCTGCCAATGCTCAAATCACCACTACACCCACCACCCCTTTGCACGACTACGATTCACCCACCCCGGGTTCGATCATGGTAGGCTTTGATGTGAAGGTAGCGGCAAACAGTAAATGTTCCGTGACCGTTCTTCTTCTTCCTGAAGACGCGAAAGAAAACAGTGCCCCAATCGACGATCTTAAAAACTGGAACCGCAAATAATCCCTTCCCGATTCAAGGAGATGGTTTGATTTTGCCAGCTATCTGCCGGCAAACCTTCATAGAGTAAAACAGGGTATGGTGATATAACTCCTCCTATGTGAAGTTTACTTTGATGCGATGGAACGAGCATGATTGAAGACCACCAACCAGAATGAAAATCTGGCATGCGAGTACCAAACGATCTATTTAATACAAATTATTTACGGATGAAAAAATTATGGTTAAGTCTGCTTTGTTGTCTCTTTATTAGTCTGTCATTCGGGCAGATCAAAAATGATCAGCGCAATGACGATAAGATTTATTTAGATTCAAAGGATGGACACGATGGCGGCTTCATCTGGAAAATGAAAAAAGCCGGTGAGGTTACTGCCCCTGCCGGAACAGTTTCAAAACCCGATTATGCCACCGGAGATTGGATGCCGGCCATTGTACCCGGAACAGTTCTGAATTCACTGGTTTACAACATGTTATACCCGGAACCCTATTACGGTCTGAATAATAAATTGACCAGCAAATTAATTCCCGATATTTCCGAGGTGGGAAGAGAGTTTTATACTTATTGGTTCAGAACCGAATTTGTCGTGCCCGATACCTATAAGGGCAAAACAGTATGGCTCCAGGTGGACGGCATCAACTACCGGGCCGAGATCTGGCTCAACGGAAACCTGGTCGGAAACATTTCAGGAATGTTCATGCAGGATTATATCGACATCACCGACTTTGCCAGAATCGGAGAGAAAAATGCACTGGCGGTCAAGGTCTTTCCGGTCGATATACCGGGAACCACCAAGGGAAAGCCCTGGCGGGCAAGAGGTGAAAACAGAAACGGCGGCGACGGCGATATCGGCCGGAATACGACCATGCTGATGACCGTAGGTTGGGACTTCACCTTCAAGGATGGGATCCGTGACCGGAATACGGGAATCTGGAAAAGCATCTCACTATATACCACCGGCAAGGTGGCCCTTCGCCATCCCTTTGTAAAGACCCAACTTTCAAAACCGGCATACGATAAATCAGATCAGACCATCTCGGTGGAAGTTGCCAATGCCACGGTGGGGAATGTGAAATGTAAGGTCAAAGGAGAGATCATGGGTGAAGGCATCACTTTCGAAAAGAACATTGAAGTGATCCGGGGAGAAGAAAAAGAAGTGGTCTTTACTCCAAAGGACTTTCCGCAACTGACGATCAGGAATCCCCGTCTCTGGTGGCCCCGGTTCAAGGGAAATCCCGAATTGTATGAGCTGAAGATGCAAGTCGAGGTGAATGGAAAGGTGTCCGATTCCATCAAGACCCGCTTTGGGATACGTGAGATCGTAGCGGACAGGAACACGCCCGACAGCTCAAAGACCTTTTACGTGAATGGCCGAAAGATCTTCATCCGCGGCTCTAACTGGATTCCGGAGGCCATGTTGAGGACGTCGGATGAGAGGACCTATGCGGAGCTTCGCTACACCAAACAATCGGGAATTAACCTGCTGCGTCTCTGGGGAGGGGGCATTGCCGAATCAGATTACTTCTTCCAGCTTTGCGATGAGTTCGGAATACTGGTATGGAATGAGTTCTGGCTTACCGGCGATACCGAGATGCCACACGACAAAGACCTGTACCTGAGCAACCTGAAATCGACGATCAAAAGGATACGCGACCATCCTTCGCTGGCCTTTTACGTCTCATCCAACGAGAGCACCGAAATCACGGGGGCCAGGGAATTGCTGCAGCAGCTGGATGGCACACGTCCTTATCAGATGGAGTCGGAGTGCGACGGGGTGCATGATGGCAGCCCCTATCTGCAGGTCAACCCCATGCAGCATTACGAGAATACCGCTTCGAACCGGGGAAGCCGCATAGATGGTTTTAATCCGGAATACGGAGCCCCTACCCTGCCTACCGTTGAAGTATTGCGCGAGTCCATGGACGAAAAGGATCTGTGGCCCATCAACAAAGAGGTGTGGGACTATATGGACGGCGACGGGTTTCATATGATGAGCACTCGTTATAAAGACTTGGTGAACAACTACGGACCTTCCTCCTCCATCGACGAGTTTGCTAAAAAGAGCCAGCTGTTGGGAGCCATGAACTCAAAGTCGATTTGGGAAGTATGGAATGAAAACAAATTTGGATATGGAGACCGGTACTGTTCAGGGCTTTTGTTCTGGTACCACAACTGTCCTGAACGCCAGGTCTGTGCAAGGATGTGGGATTGGTCCCTCGAACCGACCGCTTCCTTGTACCATACCCAAAATGCCTTGGAACC
>JAUZOX010000609.1 GCA_030706265.1 Bacteroidota bacterium
AACTATGCGAAGATAAAACAGACTGCCAGGAACAAGGGAGTAAAGTTTCTGTATGAAACCAATGTCGGCGCCGGTTTACCGGTCTTAAACACCCTGGCAGACCTTATCAAGAGTGGCGACCGCATCGTTAAGCTGGAAGGTGTGCTTTCCGGGACGCTAAACTTTATTTTAAATACGGTGAGTCCCGAGATCCCGTTAAGCCAGACCATCAGGTTGGCTGTCGAGAAGGGGTTTGCCGAACCCGATCCCCGAATCGATTTGAGTGGAACCGACGTTGCCCGCAAGCTGTTGATCCTGGCCCGGGAGATAGGGATCCCCCTGGAGATGCAGGACGTGCGTGTTGAGAAACTGGTTCCCGACAAATATTTTGCCTGTGCCAATCCCGCTGAATTCATGAAAGAGGTGGTTGCATATGATGCTGAATTTGAACAAAAGCGAAAAGAGGCCTGTGGCTCAGAAAAGAAGTGGCGTTATGCAGCGGCACTGATTGAGGGTAAAGCTTCGGTGAGTCTGGTTGCGGTTGATCCGAAGCATCCTTTTTATGATCTGGAAGGCAGCAACAACATTTTCCTGATCACGACAGAGCGGTATTTCAATGCCCCCATGATGATAAAGGGTTATGGTGCAGGCGCCGATGTAACCGCTGCCGGTGTATTTGCCGATATCATCAGAGTCGTAAATGTGTAAACTATTAATATGAACCGGGCATGATTGAAACGAACATTCATGCTCGGTTCCATACGACCGATTTAATACAATTTATTTGCGTATGAAAGAATCTGTAAAAGTGTTTTCCCCGGCCACGGTTGCCAATGTAGGCAGTGGCTTCGACATATTGGGCTTTGCCCTAAGCAACCGGGGCGATATCATTGAGGTGTTGCCCAACAATGAAAAGAGTCTTCGAATCATCAACGAATCGGATACCGACCTGCCACTGAACCCGGCAAAGAATGTAGCCAGTGTGGCTGTGGCCGCCCTCCTGGGTGAGCTTGGTTCGGAACAGGGTTTTGACCTGGTATTCCATCAGAAAATAAGTCCGGGAAGCGGAATCGGTTCCAGTGCAGCCAGTTCTGCCGGAAGTGTATTCGGGGTCAACGAGCTCCTGGGACGGCCGTTTACTTTAAAGCAGCTGGTTTCTTTTGCGATGCAGGGGGAGAAAATTGCGAGCGGTGTTGCGCATGCCGATAATGTGGCCCCTGCTTTGCTTGGCGGCTTCACCCTGATCCGGAGTTATCTGCCACTCGACATTGTTCAGCTTCCCAGCCCTGAAAAGCTGCTGTGTACCATTTCGCATCCCGATATTATCGTCAGGACCGAAGACAGCCGAAAGATATTGCTAAAGGAGATATTGCTGAAAGATGCCGTCATTCAATGGGGCAATGTGGCCGGACTGGTGAGCGGACTCTATACCAATGACTATGAGTTGATCGGACGCTCACTTCAGGATGTGATCATCGAACCTGTCAGAGCATTGCTCATTCCGGGTTTTGACACCATCAAGAAAGCGGTTCTGAAGGCGGGTGCCCTGGGTTGCAGCATATCGGGTTCCGGCCCCTCCATTTTTGCCCTCAGTAATTCGGAGGAGGTTGCGGCCAGGATTGAACAAGTCATGCAGCAAATCTTTAAATCGATGGATATCGAAGTGGATACCTTTACTTCGCACATCAACAGACAGGGACAGAAGATTCTGTAAGCCTTATGCTGTTTCAGCAACAGCTGCTTCGAATTTAATGTTAACCGAATTTGTTTTAATTTCTTATTACAGAAAACATGTTGTATTATAGCACCAATAACCGTCAATACAGGGTATCGCTCAAGGATGCCATCATAAAAGGGATAGCCGAAGATAAAGGACTTTTCATGCCCGAAAAGATTCCTGCACTTCCAAAGGAATTTTTTGATCGGATCGAAAGCCTTTCTCTGCAGGAAATTGCCTTTGAAGTGGCCATGCAGTTTTTTGGTGAAGATGTTGATCATGATGCATTGAAAGAAATTGTCTACGATGCATTAAACTTCCCCATTCCGCTTAAACAAATTAAACCGGGCCTGTTTTCTTTAGAACTCTTCCACGGCCCAACGCTTGCGTTCAAGGATGTGGGGGGACGGTTCATGGCCAGGATGCTCAATTATTTCACCCAAAATCAACATGAAGAAATCATTGTACTGGCAGCCACCTCGGGAGACACGGGAAGTGCCGTCGCAAACGGGTTCCTCGGTGTTAAAGGCATCAAAGTGGGTATCCTGTATCCCAAAGGTAAGGTCAGCAATATCCAGGAAAAGCAGTTTACAACGCTCGGACAAAACATTACCGCCTTTGAAGTAGACGGCACCTTTGACGACTGCCAGGCCATGGTCAAGCAGGCATTCGCAGATAGCGCACTTCGGTTGAAGCTCAACCTCACTTCAGCCAATTCCATCAACATCGGCCGATTGTTACCGCAGTCGTTCTATTATTTTCATGGGTATGCCCAA
>JAUZOX010000061.1 GCA_030706265.1 Bacteroidota bacterium
ACTTTGCGGCTTGAGAAATGCCTGCATTTCGAAGTTCTACTCTTAAATTTTGATCGGAGAGTAATCGTTCGATTGCTGAAATCAATTCATTGGGATCATAAGGGTTGGTCAATAAAGAAGCTCCTCCTGATATTTCGGGCATGGATGAGGTATTGGATGTTATGACCGGAGTCCCGCAAGCCATCGCTTCAAGGATTGGCAGACCGAAGCTCTCACGCAATGAAGGGTAGAGAAACAGATCACATTGATTGTATATGGCGGGCAGATCTGCATTGACAACATATCCGGTCAGATGAACCAGTTGGAGCAGATCTGTGGCATCAATTTCATTGAGCAAGCCGATCAAATCTTCTTGTTTATAATCCATCATCACCAGTTTATGCGTTGGTCCGTTTTTACGGATGTATCCGGTATATGCCTTTAAAACATTTTTCGTGTTTTTTTTGGGATCGGTATTCCCCGGAAACAAGAAGAATTTATCAGGCAACCGATACTTCTTCTTTATGTCTGATAATACCATATCATTGGCTATGGGCTTAAAATAGTCGTTTACACCGTTGTAAACAGTCACCAGATGTCCATCGTCAGGCCAGTCGAAGAAGTTACGAATTCTCTCTTTTTCAAATTTGGAAACCGTGATCAATCTACTGCATTTATTTAAAACGGGGGGGATCAGCCAACGACGATATAGATTTCCAAAGCGTTGATACATGGAATACCCTTTTTTAAACAGGCTCCGGTTTTCCAGAAATATGATGTCATGTAAGGTGATCACCAGAGGAACAGGACAATTGATCGGGGCCGTGTTGCTGGTACAATGCAAGAGTTCGCAGCCATGTTTTTTGACAGCTCGGGGAAGTAAAACCTGCTCCCAATAAAGATAAGACGCGGCCTCAAGCTTAACGATCCGGAAATTCTCAGATTCTACCAGGCAGGTATCATCCTGGTCGGGCCTGACAAATATGAAGTATTCGTTTTTTGTATCGATTTTCTGCAGATTCCGGATTAGCTCCAACGCGACCAAATCCATTCCATGCTTTTTTAGCCTGAAAAGCCGTTGTCCCTCTATTCCAATCCTCATCTTTTCCAGAATTTATATATGTTTCCCGTGCGCCGTATGAATGAATTCCCGGTTGGCTCTTCGTGATTTAATCAAAGAGATGGTCATCCAAAAAAATCCAATGGGTAAATCAATGATGGCCTTTAAGGTTTTAAATGTATAAAATTTTGAGGGAACAGAAAAAAGAAAAATTAAAACATTAATGATAAGGAGAAGTAACCATGCCACCGGATTTCCTATTTGAGTAAATTGAACCCATATATTGATCAGAATGACGACGCCCAATAATAAGATACGT
The DNA here is from genome assembly GCA_030706265.1 of Bacteroidota bacterium. GTDB lineage: Bacteria > Bacteroidota > Bacteroidia > Bacteroidales > Cfx3-03 > Cfx3-03. Next base: position 1,359 of record JAUZOX010000061.1, read on the forward strand.
GGAGGAAGAACAAATTGAAATGCCTTGTTAAAGTACTCCAGGTTCTTTTCGGTAAACAACAATCGCAATGATGGAATAAAATCGCGTCCAAAATAAAAGAATTGAGCGGAAAGCCATCTTCGACGTTGATTTGTGAACTTATAGGCATTCTGAACTTTTTCATCAAAAACATAAGCATCAGAGAGATAATCTATTTTTATTTTTTCTTTGGCAATAGATAATTCGAGTTCTTTATCAAAACCGCCTATTGCATTTATATTTTTCATGAGTCTTTTAAAAAGGCCAAATTCAAAGCCCATGGCGGAACCAATCAGTGCTGATGAAAGACCAGCCGCGCGATGCCCTTGCCTGAATATGTGGTTATTGATTTCTTCGCTGATCCCATCCAGCAATGCGAAACTGGTATCGCTGTTTTTAGCAATGCGGTGTCCCTGAATCACCTTAAACCCATTGGCAAATCCAAGGTTGATTTTTTTCAAGAAATCGTGTTCCATCAAATTATCCGCATCAAGAACAACCACGATATCATAATCCGCCTCAACTTGAGCGCAGGCGGCATTTAATGCCTTGGATTTTGTGCTGGATGAAAACTTTACGTCGATGACATCTATGGGTAGCGAAAGCAATGATTGAACGGTTTCTTCCGCTAACGAATCCGCAATCACCACGATTCGATACCCATCCGTTGGATAATCCTGCTTCAAAGCATCCTTTACGACATCCAAAATGACCTCGTCCTCTTTGAATGCCGGGATTAAGATTAGAATTTTCCTGTAAAAATCAAAAGGGGAGGGGGTTGGGGTCTTACGACCGAGTCCTATGATTGAAAAAAACAATAAATATAAGGCGGCAATATAGAAGTAAACCAATACAATCCATTCAATCACAACGCCCAATAGCCATAAGATATTCATAAGTCAGGTTTATCAATGGGTTTTATGGTTTTCAGAATAGTTATGGGTCGTATGAAAAAATTCTCTCCGGGCTTGATGTACTTTTGAAAGAGATACCAACATCAGGTAAAAGCCATATGGCAAAGAGAGTAACGCTCTTATTGTTTTAAATGAAATATGCTTTTGGGGGACAGAAATCCAAAGTGCCAGTGCACACAAAAGCAGCTGAAAGATCCAGGCATAGTTCCAGGCTAAGGAATTAAATATCAATGATAATATAACAATAATAGACAAAAAACCAAGCATAAATATGCGGGGAGGAATTAAATGTTGTATGACTTTATCAAATAAATCAATGTTGCCGTGAAAGAGTTCTTTGATACCATCTATGAAATAATTGAATGAAAAATCCAATTGGTTTGCTATCCATCTTATTCTTTGATTGATAAAAGCCGGCCCTTGTGCAATTTTCTCATCATAAACCAGTGCCTCATCCAGATATTCAATTCTGACCCTGTTTTTCAGAAGTCTATGTTCAAGTTCTTTGTCCTCTCCAAAAGACGCGATATCTTCCATCAGGTGCTTGTATAGCGGATAGCGTACAGCTAACCCGGAACCGATGAACGCAGCAGAAAGGCCAAGTACACGATGGCCTCGTCTGAAGATGTTATTGTTGATCTCTTCACTTACGGCATCCAGAACTGCAAGATGCGTATTTAAATTCTTTGCTAACCGGTGGCCTTGAATTGCTTGAAAACCACGGTTAAAAGCCTGATTCATTTTGCTGATAAAATCATTTTCCATGACGTTATCCGCATCCAGAATTAACGCTACCTCATAATCATCCGGCAGCATTTTCATTGCCTTATTCAGCGACTTAGCTTTCGAACTTCTTTCAAATTGCACCTCAATGACTTTAACAGGCAATATTTTTAGATTTTCAAGGGTTTCGGCATTAAAGCTATCGGCTATGACCACAACATCATAGCATTCCGCTGGATAATCCTGTTCCAGCGTTTTTTTTACGACATCAACGATGATAGGGTCTTCCTTATAACCTGGTATTAAGACAACAAATTTTCTGAATTTACCTGATATTGTCTCTTTGGAATCTTTGTAAAATAAACCCGCTATCGCAAACACAACCAGGTAAAGTGTACCCGTCAAAAAAAGTATGTATAGTATCCATTGTATAATCAACATATCAATCGCAGAGATTTTGAATTACAACATGGGATTTTCATGTATTTCCGGATTGAAAATATTGGAGATGTGCCAACCAATGGCCCGGAAATAGGCTAAAAACAAATTAAGATTTCCTTTGAATAAATATTTCAATGCATTTTTCGGAATTGCGATCAGACATTGATAAAGGATTGCCTTTAAAAATATAATTCCTTTTAGATTCCTTCTCATGAAAACCAGCCGATTGCGGTTTAAGTAATAAATTTTCATTGCACTCATGCGGCCGGTAGAAATACTTTCACGATGATATACCAACGAATTATGTACGTACCATATCTTGTAACCTGCTTTTTTAATTTGTTCACACCAATCTGCTTCTTCATAGTAAAGGAAATAGATATATGACATCATCCCCACTTTTTTGATGACCTCCATCGGGATCAGCATTGCAGCTCCGTGCGCAAAGGCTGTTTCATGATCCACATCGAATTGCCCCTTATCTATCTCATTATACCCTATTGAAAAGTTTCGCAACGTATAGGGATGCATGGAAGTGTATCCGGCATATTGAATGGTATTGGGGGTGTGAAAAAATTTAAGCTTCGGACTTACAGCACCAATTGAAGAATCCGCTTCCATCTTTTCAATTAATGGTTCAAGAAAACCAGGTGTAACAACAGTATCATTATTCAGCAACAATACATATTTACCTCTTGCCTTCATGATGCCAAAATTATTTCCTGCAGCAAATCCATAATTAATCGGATTCAAGATCAAATCAACAGAAGGAAAACGCTGTTTGATAATCTGGGGTGAATCTTCGGTCGATGCATTATCGACGACGATTAATTCGATATTCGGGTAGGTGATCGCGTTCAATGATTCTATCATGGAACACGTCACCTCTGATTGGTTAAAATTTACGGTAACGATTGAAACCAATGGGTAATAACGCCGTTTTGTCTGTTGATGCATTTGCTTGTAAGGAATCAGGCTCTAAGTTACAAAAAAGTCCAGTATTAGCAAGCAAAAAGTCACATTACAATCCTGGATTTTCGTGAACTTCTTTTGAAAATATATTAAAAAGATGCCAGTTGATAGCCTTGCAATAAGCAATTAACAAATCAAACCTTCCTTTAAATACAAAAATGAAGATTTCTTTTGGAGTGACGATAAGTCCATGATATAAGACACTCAACAGGAATTTGGCTCCAAAAATATTCCTGCGCATATAAAGCAAACGACCTCTGTTAAGATAATAAGTTTTTAAACGACTTAATTGACCCGTCGTTACAGAATCTTTATGGTAAACCAGCGAATTATTAACATACCAAATTTCAAAGCCGGCTTTCCTGATTCTTTCCATCCAATCCATTTCTTCATAGTATAAAAAGAATATTTCGGACATCAACCCTACTTTATCGATGACATTTCTACTAACCATCAATGCTGCCCCAAAACCGAAGTCAGTAAGCCTATCCTGATCAAACCCTCCCTTGTCTTCCTGATTGAAACCTATGGCATGTTGTCTTAAGGTAATCGGGCTCATTGGTTCAAAGCCTGCATATTGAAGGAGGTGAGGTTGAAAAAAATAACGAATTTTAGGACTTACAGCCCCAATTCCGGGATTACTTCTCATCTTATCAACCAATGGTTCTAAAAAACCGGGTTCGACTTCAGTATCATTGTTTAAAAGAAGGATATAATTTCCTTTACATTTGTGAATAGCCAGATTATTACCTCCGGCAAAGCCAAGATTTTCGCTACTTGTTATTAAGGTAATCTCAGGAAAACGGATTTTAATAGGCGCTGGGTCATCCAGTTCAGATGCATTATCGACAATCAAAATCTCAATATTGGGGTAGCTTATCCTGCGCAACGATTCCAAAAGCTGACAAGTAATCTCTGTTTGATTATAGTTTACAGTGACAATAGATACAAGTGGATATTCAACGTTATTCATCCGAAAATAATTTGATTAAATAGGTCGTATGGAACTCGCATTGATGATTTTTATCGGTGTTTATGAACTTCGATCATGCTCGTTTCATAGTATATATTTATCATTGTAATTAATTTAACATCAATAGTCTAAATTATAATCCAATTGTGTTTTTTTCTGTTTTCAATCGCATGATTTCTTCATCAAGTTTGGGACCTAAAAACACAAAAGCCATTGAAATATAGATGATAATCCCCGTCGGCAACTGGCCAAAGACACCATTTCCATATGAGGCGCCCATTATTCCGACAATACCGCATATCAGGGCACTGAGAATCCCAAATAACTCAGGATCACGAATTCTGAACATTAAGATATAACTGCCCTTTAAAACAATGAAAAAAGTGATTGCCAAATGTAAGATCAAGCCAATGATTCCTTGTTCGGCCCAGATCTGGACATACCAGCTATCGGTTGCAATTTGCGCCAGAAACCCCTGGGGTGAAAATCTCTTTCCCCAGTCACCTGCCGATCCGATTCCTCCTCCAAAAGGCTTATCAGCCAAATAATTACTTAATACCTTTCTATTCTGGATCCGAATTTGCAAAGAAGCATTATCCTGGGGGAAGAAGGCAGTTCGCATTCGCCTGATATATTGGTTGCTTTCGCCTATTGTAGTATATCTAAAGAAAGCATAAAAGAGAAACAACAACAAAACGCCGACGAAGAAGACAGAGAAGTTTTTTCGGTGAATCAGGTAAAGGCCCAGTCCTATGGCAGGAACAATGATGGCTCCACGCGTTCCTGAAACCATCATTCCATAGTACCCCGTCAATGCCACAATCAGGAAAAATATTTTCTCTTTTGGATCTTTTAAATGCAGGAACAAAATAGTACCCAAAATGCCGGCATGAGCCTGTGCCGCACCAAATTGTCCTGCATCCGAATAGATACCCCATGCCCTCAATTCTCCAAAAATCAGATGTGTGACGGCTCCACCATTGTCAAGCCAGAATTGTTCAGCAGGATCGGGTCCAAATGTCATTTGCTGAAATGCCTTAAGGCTGCTTATAATCGAAAATCCCCCCCAGATATACAAGAAAGTCTTTAAGTCTTTCACTCTGTTAAACAGCAGGAAAACAAGCGGGATGAGCAGAAACATGTATAGCGACATCCCCCGCATGGCATAAAACCATGCTGTACGGCTAAGTGCAAGCGGATTAGCCAATTCGCCGACAGAATAAAGAAACCAGATGAGAGACAACAATACCAGATTATTCTTATTGGGCTTGATTGAATCCAAATCAAGCTTGTCATTAAAGTATTTAAAGAAAATTGCAACATAGGTTATGACCAAAATGAAATCAATGCCCAAACCAAGCGGTACATTCCGAATGTAACGATTTAAACCTATTGCAATAAACGCAAGGGTTAATATGGTTAAAATCCCAATACGTGGAAAGATAAAAAAACGATTAAAATAAATCAATAATAGTGGCAGGCAAAGCAAGACCAATGCCGAAATAAGTCCACCTGTTGCAATAATATAGCCTAGTACAATGGCTGAAAAGATCAGCAAGACAATTACTATCGGATCATTCAATTTATATGACCCAGGCTTATTGCTCAAAAAATTCATCTATATTGATTTATCCTTAAGTATTGTCGATAAGTTAACAGCCTTTATCATTTGACTATAAAATGCAATTCCTTTCGTAAAGATAAGACTAAACTGGATAGGAATTTCCCGTTTCACATACGAAAAGCCTATTATCATCCCAACAATTGTCGTTAATATTGTCACACCTGAAACCATCATCAGCTGTTCGATAATGGTTACGGCGGGATAAAAAACCGGGACCATAAAGACGGCAATGCAATCTCCTATTATGTTGACTGTAGCCATAAATATCACTTTATAAAAATTGAATTTGGGCTTGTTGATGCTGTCAAGAGTGATGCCGGTACAACGGTCAAGAGGAAGCAACAGTCCATAAATAATAAAGATTCGATAAACAGGAACGGCTTCCATGTATTTCGTGCCTCCCAGAAAGAGAACGAAGAAATCTGAAAAGATAAAGGCAATGACGGCAAAGGCCAGAAACATGTATATCAAGGCTCCGGCATACCGATAAAATATCCTGGTAACCTGATCAATATCTCCTTTGATGCTCGCTTTTGACATTTTAGGAAAGGCGGTTGCGAGAAAACTGCGAAGTGGTACTTCCAGTAATTCAGTAAGTTTTAAAGGAATCGAAAAATAAGCGACTCCGATAGGACCTAAAATAGGACTTAAACTTATGATAAAAGTATCTGAGCTTTTTAATAAGTTACTCCCCAACAATGTTCCCATCGTGAACTTCCCAAAATTGATCAGTTTTTTATTGGTCTCCTGGGTTGCTTTACGCAGATATTTCAAACCATCCCAACGAAACAGTATGGTTAGAAGAGATGTAAAGATGTTAAAGCCAAGATAAGCATAAAGAATAGGGTAAAGGCCAAGGTGCAGAAAAAAGTAATTTACAATAAGAAACAACACAAATCCTCCATTGGAAATGGATCTGATCAACAATATTTTTCCAAATTTTTGGTCGGCCTGCAAGACAGATATGGCATTATTAAATGGTAAATTCATTAATGCCAATAACGGATACCACGTGAAAAAAAGGGCCCATCCCGATTCTTTAAAATTTTCCTTGAATAGTAAATTCGCAATAATGAGGATAGCGGAAATTATTACGGTCAAGATTAATCCGATAATCCAGTTCGACCCAATGAGTTTATTCCGTTCTTTACCTTCCGCACCCGATAAAAAACGAATCAAAGCAGTACTGGTAAGACCGGAACGAAACATCTCGACCATGTTACCTGCTGTTATAAAAAGGGTCCAAATTCCCCACTCAAATGCAGGTAGGGTACGTGCCAGAATAAATACGCTAAGCAAACCCCAAAAAGCCAGGGATATATTTCCTGCCAGTGATAACGTATTATCATTGGAAATGATCTTTTTGAGGTTTAGCATTATCCTTTTACTCGTTATTCCTTGAATTTTACCTGTATCCTAAATGGAGCAGTCAGCCAATGCCATATTCCGCTTTTATTAGAATGCAAATTGCTAAAGTCTTGAATAATATCTTCAAGTGCAAAAAGTTCAGCATTATTGAGCACCACCATTGGTTCATTGTGGGTTATCAGCTTCAGATTTTCAAGTGCCTTGATATCAGCTTTTCTCCAATGATCGGTTGCATTTACAAACAAAATCGGAATATCAATCGACTTCATCAGGTTGATCGGATATGCATGATGGACAATCGAGGGGATTTCGAGCAGGATATAATCGTAAACATAGTTTTCCTGTCTAAGATTACGGTCTTCCAATAATTCACTGATATCCTCGACTTCTATAAAATTGTTGTCAATGGTATACGTATAACTAAAGTTGTAATCATCATTCAAATTCGCATAATCATTTTCAAACCTATAGTTAATGAATAACACTCTTTCATCAGAAATGCGCAGACGGTCTACCAGGTTATTGGCAATTGTGGATTTTCCCGTCTCCGGATTAGTACTGAAAAACATCAACAACAAGGGTTTATTGCGTTCTTCCGGATTCATCAACAAAGTTTTCAATTTGATATTTTGTAATAATAAATCCGTTAATCTTTGTGTAATCAGGTTTAAATCCGCTTTTCTATAATTGGGAATGATACGGGGAAAAGCACTGGCAAGTTTCAGTCCGGTCAGTTTTTCGGCTCGCTCAGGCGTCTTGATACTCTCATCAAAATATTCAAGCAACAAGATAATAAATGCAACGAGTATGAATCCAATGATAGCGGCGGCCAAAATGAGCAATCTTCTCTTGGTTGAAAGTGCTTCAATCGGATAACTGGGATCATCAATCACCTTCATATTACTTGACATTTCAAGATTCTGCTGTCTTAATTTAGCCTGATTTAAAGCCCGTTTCATTTCGATATATGACTGTTCAGCAACACTGATCTGTCGTTCATATCGTTTGGTCATAGCTCCCAATGGGGCAAAAACGGAATATGTTTTCTCAAATTCCTTAAGACGGTTTCTTAACACTGATAAAGCTGCACGCGATTCCTCATACGTGATGACATTTTTCAACCAATTGTCAAGAATCTGGGCAATGGGGACCCCTTCAGTCGTGTGACCATAGAGATACAGCTGTTGAACATTAACTTTGATCTGATCCTTTAGTTTTGTGATTTTATTGGATAAATCCTGCATCTTTTGTGACTGGTAAGGATCATACCCCTGTGCCACTTTATTCAGTTCCAAACGTTCAGAATAATTGGCAAGTTCATTTCGCAATGTAATTATCTTATTGCTTTTAAGATAAATACTGTCCTTATTTGCCAATTTAGATTCCATATTGCGAATTGCTGCAACGGCACTACTATTGGTGACCAATTGATTTTGAATTTCTCTTTCCAAAGCATCCTTTTCGAGTGCAATGGATTTCGATTGTTCATAATAGTTGATGATGTTATTGTTCTGATTTAACCTCAGCAAACGTCCTTCCTGATCACCCAAACGGTTGTAGGCCAATGCAACCTGCCGCATGAAGTATTGTACGACTTTATCTGTATTGTTTACCCGCAATTCCCTGTATTGCCGTATAAAAACCTCAGTCAGGATAGCTAAAGTGTTTTGAGCAATACCCTGATCAGAAGATTTATAAGTTACTTTAACCAGATCTGAGTTTTGAATCCGGTTTGATGTCAGATTTGAAGTGATGGTATTAATAGAATATATTGGTCCTGAATAATTTAGCAATTCATAAATAAAATTGGTATTATTTTTATGATAATAGTTCATGAAATTCTGAACCGTTTTTTCGTAATCATCAACATTTATCCGATGAGGTATAATGAGTTCCTGTATATGCTTCCTATAAGGATCTGTGACATCCACCGTAACCGTTTTATCTGAAGCGTCGTCGGATTCTGTGTTTCTTTCGACCAACAGGTTATCACCCGGTGAAACTTTTTCATCAATCAATGAGTTGATTTCCATCAGGTTTTCCGATGTCGTGCTGTATTTTTCGGCTATTGAAGCCAGCGTTTCACCTGGAAGAAC
>JAUZOX010000610.1 GCA_030706265.1 Bacteroidota bacterium
AAAGCTTTTCTGGAAAAAGGAATTAAATGCGACATCCTGAATACAGATGAAGCACATTCTTAAATTCATCAAACTGCCGGTAAAAGAAAGAATGCTGTTATTAGAAGCGATTTTCTTTCTATTCTATTCCAAGTTTTTGCTGTTTTTCCCTTTCCGGTATTGCATCAAAAAGTTTAAGAAAAAAGAGCAGTTGGGGGTAAACCCTACCCAGGACATTTTAACAGCAGTAAGCATAGCAGTTGCAAGGGCAAACAGGGTTGCATTTTGGAAAAATGTATGTCTGGTAAAGTCGTTTGCAGCCCGTTTCATGCTGGAACGCCGAAATATAGTTTCGACCATTTATTTAGGATTGCAGTTCAAAGACGGAAAAGAAATGGTAGCACATGCCTGGCTCATATCCCATGAAGCATACATCACTCCGAAAGGCATTATTAACTATATGGAAATTTACAATTTTTAACCCTTTCCCCTTAATCCATAGTGCACCAGGAAAATAAATCACGCTCTCAATCACAAAAACACCATAATGGGCTTCATCTTTGGTATCATCAATTTTAACGGTAACCCGGTTAACGCGCGGGAATTAAGTACGCTTTGTCAATCGGTCGGTTGGGAAGGGTTTAAAGAAAAGCAGGAAATTGAGGGTTCAAATGCATTTGGATATTGTTGGAATGCAAAACGGGAACCCAAAGCCGGCATCTATACCCATGAACAATTTACGGTGATAGCAGATATCCGGTTATACAATGCGGAAGACCTGAAAAGAGAACTGGATTTTAACACGCCGGTTGAAGCCTTTGCAAAGGCATACCTTCGTTGGGGCATGAGCTGTGTGCATCATTTAAACGGTGATTTTGCTGCTGCAGTCATTGATAAAAAAGAGCAAAAAGTACACCTTTTCCGCGATCATATTGGAGCAAGGCCACTCGTCTACCATTTCAATCAAAACCAACTGATCTTTGCATCTCATGAGTTTGGAATTGCAAAATCGGGATTAGTTTCAATTAGATTATCGGAAGAAAATTTAATTCACAGGCTGTTTAGAATCGAAGGAGATTATGCTGAAACTGCTTTCAGGAATATCCGTAAAGTTGTTCCCGGATATTGCTCTTCATTTTCTCTTCATCATACCACACACGCCCAGTACTGGCAACCCGAAAAGATCAGAAAAGACCGGAAGCTCTCCTTTGATGAAGCAGTTGCCCGATTACGGAAGAGGATTCTGAAGGCAACCTTAAGCCGGATGGAAAAGGAAATGACAGGGGTACATGTAAGCGGTGGAATCGATTCAACGGGTGTTGCCTCCATCCTGGCAGATCATATTGAAGACAAATCCAAACTAATCGGTTACTCCTGGTCCCCGGAAGAGATTGAAGACGATTTATTTAATGGTGTTAACGAGAAAGAATATATTGAGGATTTCAGTAAAGAAAAAGGAGTCATCGTAAAATATCTGCGATTAGAAAAAAATGAGTACATCAAAGATCAGATTCTTTTTGATTTTGAACACCAGATGATCGAGCATCCAACCATGCAAATGGCTCAAAAGGATGAGGTACAAATCCTTTTTAGTGGTTGGGGCGGGGATGAGTTTGTTTCTTTAAGTTTGCGGGGTACCTTTAACCATCTCTTTTTTAGCTTCAAATGGCTCACCTTGTTAAAGTGGGTTCAACGGTTTGGATTGAAATCCTCCGTTTTCAGGTTTAGGACTGAAGTACTCCCGTTGTTGATTCCTTTTGGAATGTTGCATACTTATCAGCCATTTAGATGGTCGATACTGCGCTATTTAAAGTTTAAATTTATTGTAAAGCATTGGACACAAATATTTTTTCACAGACGAAAGAATATTTTTGGCTTTGGCAACCGCACCCGCTTTATGCTGAACCTGCTCACAAACTATCATCTTCCGGAAAGAATGGATTCATGGGCATTGTACGCTGAACGATATGGTTTCGAATACAGATATCCCCTGCTCGACAAGGAGTTGTTGGAATATTGGTTTAGCATCCCGGTTAAGTATACCTACAGGGATTTTCAAAAACGCCTGCTCTACCGTGAAGCCCTGAAAGGAATCTTAACCGAAAAGATCAGATTACGAACGGATAAAGGGGAAGGAGCCCGCATTGCCTACTCGCTAAAAAACAGCAGGGAGGGAATAAGCTATCTTTCAGACTTGTTGGATTCAATTCCCCAAAACGAAAAAACGAACATTTTTCACCATAGGCTATACTGCGAATTGGCCACCCAATCCCCTGACAGCATAAGAGGCCAGATTCACCAGGTATCTGATTTAACGCTTTATATAAAATATTTAAGGTTAAAAAAGGAATACGAAGATCCGGTACATTCTCTTTTAAAAGCCAATCGGGAATGAGCTAAAAACGGATACTGGTTAAAGAATTCAAAAAGAGAAGGCTTATGGATTAATATTTTGATTTGACGACCATTATAAGGTTAATGGCAGAAAAATC
>JAUZOX010000611.1 GCA_030706265.1 Bacteroidota bacterium
ACAGAAAGTTTTGCTGCTTTTACGCACAGGCCAACAGTCAGCCAAGCCAAATGGGTAATGGATTATCAACTGGTCCGCGGTATCAACCTGGTCCAAATCATGTTTATGCCTGCTTCCACCCAAAGACCAAGGCAGGATACCATCAATAAAGCAACGACATCCTCCTCCTCTTCCGGACAACGTCTGCCCAGCTTTTTTGCTACAGATTCGTTCCCTCAGGTGGCACAATATCTCAATCGTGCCACCTATCTGCTTTCCCAGGGACGACCGGCAGCCCAAATCGCTCTTTATTTTCCTACTACAAGCATGTGGTTGGGTGACGATCAATCCAACGACAGCAATCTGGCCATCGTTCAAAAGCTGCTGGAGAAACAACTTGACTTTGACTTTGTGGATGAACAGGCATTAAGTTCTGTTTTGGCTATTGATAAAAATACATTAGTAAATCTCAGTAATCAGCATTATAGGGCTGTGATTATTCCTTCCATCACAGCAATGTCAAGGGCGGCTTTAGAAAAGCTTAAAGCCTTTGCAGCCGCAGGTGGTAAGGTGATCTTTATGGGGCGTGAACCTTCTGTCATCACAGAGCAAACTTTTTTGAAGGCAAAAGGCAAAGAAAATCTGGACTGGGCTATACATGAACCCTCAGGGGAACTTACACAACAAGTACTGAATACATTACCATCTGCCGATGTCTCTTTCGAACAATCATCTCCGGCTGTCAAGTATCTCCATCGTCATTTTAAAGATGGTGAACTTTATTTCTTCTTCAATGAAAGCGCTATGAAGCTGAATAATAAAGTGACATTATCCGGAAATGGTACTCCGCAATGTTGGGATGCTTTTTCAGGTCACATTGAATCAATTAAAGGTACTTCAGCTGCAAAGGGATTACATAGTTTGCCCCTGACATTGGAACCATATGAGACCAGGTTTATCGTTATTAATTCAAAATAATTCTTAACCAGAAAATTATGAGGGCTTTAAATTGTTTTAAACATTTATTTTTCGTTTGTACCATTGCCTTATTATTTGCGCAATGTTCCAATAACCCGACCTCCATACCTCATCTCGTACATAGAGGTACTGCAACACAACTGATTGTGGATAATAAACCATTTCTTATCTTGGGTGGTGAATTATATAACTCAAGTTCATCCGGTTTAAAATACATGGACACTACCTGGACTAAACTTGCAAAAATGAACCTGAACACGGTGCTGGCCGGAGTTTGCTGGGATTTGGTTGAACCTGCCGAAGGAAAATTTGACTTTACACTCGTAGATAGCTTGTTGCAGAACGCACAAAAACACCACATGAAGCTTGTTTTATTGTGGTTTGGAAGTTGGAAAAACGGAATGTCCCATTATGTACCCGAATGGGTAAAAAAGGATACAAAACGCTTCCCGCGAATTCAGCTCTCGAATGGCAGACACATTGAAGCCCTTTCCCCATTTTATCCTGAAAACTTAAAGGCAGACGCTAAAGCCTTTGCAGCCCTAATGAAGCACATCAGGGAAAAAGACTCCCGGAAACACACCGTCATTATGATGCAGGTGGAAAACGAAGTAGGTCTGATTGGAGATACCCGTGATCATAGTTCCGCAGCTAATAATACTTTTCTCGGTGTGGTTCCCCTACCCTTTATGAGCTACTTGCAAAAAAACAAAGCCACCTTGTTGCCTTCTATCGCAAACAAAATTAACACCTCGCTTTTAGAGAATAGATTAGGCAACTGGGAACTCTTGTTTGGCAAAAGTCCTGCCACAGATGAAATGTTTATGGCCTATAACTATGCTCAATATGTCAATCAGGTTGCTGCAGCGGGGAAAAAAGAATATCCCATCCCGATGTATGTGAATGCATGGATAGTACAACCACAAGATAAAAAACCGGGAGATTATCCCAGTGGCGGTCCCCAGTCTCATTTACATGATGTCTGGAAAGCCGGAGCACCTAATATTGACCTCTTTGAGCCCGATATTTATCTGCCCGACTTCAATAAGATCACTGAGATGTATCACAGAAATAACAATCAATTGTTTATACCTGAATCGTTTGCAGGTAGTATAGGCGCAGCAAATGCATTTTATGTCATAGGCCAGCTGAATGCCATAGGCTATTCTCCCTTTGGCATTGAAGACCGCGAACCAGTTCCGGGCAAAGGACCAATATCAAAAGCATACAATGTGCTGAATCAACTGTCACCGCTCATTTTAGCCGCTCAGGGAAGAGGCAACATAGCAGCCGTTTCTCTGAATAAGGCCGACTCGGTTCAGTACATTGAAATGGGCAATTATAAACTACAGGTCAATCTTCGCTACAATAACCGGTCCAAAGAAAATCCGGAAATGGGATATGGCATCATTATAGGCATCAATTTCGATGAATATGTTATTGCCGGATCCGATATCGAAGTAACCTTCACCACCAGCAATCCTCAGCTCCCTACTGTAGGACTG
>JAUZOX010000612.1 GCA_030706265.1 Bacteroidota bacterium
CGGTTCTGGTCGGGGATATAGGCCGTTTCTATGAACTTATCCTCTTTGGCCGGATATAGATACTTTTTAGTTCCATCGACCGAAGCCTGGACTTTGAGCGGTTCGCAGAGTCCAAACTCAAACCTTTCACTCAACCGGTCACGAATCTTTAACGACAAATTAGTCATTTGCCCAATCGAAGTCACCTTCTTCTGATAGAGCCAATCTGCGATTTGTCTTGCCACAAATCCCTGCAGCTCCATCTGTGTCACTACCTCTTTGAGCTGAGGAAGGGTTTTGCCGAACAGCTTTTCTTTCATGTTGCAAAGATACACAGAAGAAAGACGTCTTTTTTACTGCGTGTGATAAAGATCAATGGCTACGATGATTGCGGCAAAGCCCCAAAAGGGAACAGACGACTTATCGGTATCCAGAAAGTTATTCATCAGCCCATGTGCGAAATAAGAGATGAACCCTAATAAGGTCACCATGCTCAGGAGTCTTACTTCTGAATTGCCGACCCGTTGATATAACCGTATACCGGTGTATGTGACCGTCGAAAAGAGAAGCAATATGGTCAGCAATCCGGGCCAACCGCTCTCTGACAAAGGCCCCAGGTATTCGCTATGCGCATTTCCCCTGTTTCCTTCGTTTGTACTGATAATTGTTTTTTCACTGTCCAACTGGAAAGGTCCATAGACAAACTGGTAGGTGCCTGGGCCCCATCCAAGCGTTGGGTGCTCATGAAACAACCTGATAGCACATTTCCATCTGTTGATGCGTTCGAGGTTTGAAGCATCCGTTGAGACATTTAACATCGACTCGACATGCTCGGTATAGTTGGCCGACGACTCCTGCTTATTCTTTTCGAGCCTGTCGACAATCTGTTGCTGGAAGAGATAAAATAATCCGACCGTTATGACCATAACACCAAGGATCCATCTGAACCTTATCCTGAATACGATCAGTAACAACACTATCAGGGATACCCCCAGACTAATCCAGGCAGCCCTGCAATACGACAGAATGATGCCCGTCACAAATAATGCCAGTATTGCCAATGCCAGCATGCGAAGTCGCAAAGGATAAATTTTACTCAGGCTAAACCCAACAAGCGCAGGAGTAAAAAAAGCCAGCATGACGGCATAGGCGGTATGGTCGCTGTAAAAAGGAGACGGGGAAAGGTTGGCAGCCTTCTCAGTAAAGCCCGATCCGGCATGGTTATATATCGTATAAGCAATGACCAGGCACATCGTTGAGACATATAACCAGTAAAAGAGACGAATTTTCCGGATATCTTTAAAAAGAGGGGTCCCCATGAAAAGCATGGGAACTATAAACCAAAGGCGGGCTGTAAAATATTTGAATGAAATCAAAGGATATTGACTTGTAACCGAAGTAAACAGCATCCACGAGAGGTAAATCATCACCGCGAAGACAATTGGATGAGTAAAGACTCTCTGGTCGGGGACATAACCCATAAGCAGTTTGATGACGAATATGAGCAACAGGGCAGCAAGCAGCGGTTCAGTCGGGATGGAAACACTCAGCCCTGGGATTACGTCCCCCATGTTTAAAGCCAGTGGTGTTGCCAACACGATGAAATAGAGCACATAGTCGAGTGCAACAGCGAAAAAGACAATCAGAAGGATTGCTACCGGAACGATCCAAGCCAGCCAGAAAAGACGGGCCAGAATAAGCATGACATTGGCTATCACCATGAAAGCTGAAGCCAGCCAGAACAAGCTCAGGGGTTGGCCGGCCTTTTGAAGGATACGGTTCATTGTTCCTTTAATGAAGTGAAAGCAGCCAGAATCTGATTTTTATTCTCGATAAGGGTAACTACAATCAGCGAGGTAATCAGGGTAACCAACATAGCGCTAAGCGTGATAAGCCACCTGACAGGGTAATAGCTCTTCTCGGCAGGGAAAGGGGCAGTGACGACGTTAATAAATGAAAAATCACGGTGATAGTCCTTGTAGGCCACATCGGCATCCTCCTTGATCTTTCCCAGTTCTTCGACAGCCTGTCTGAACTGGTTGTCGATAATATAAAAATCGGTTCCACTTGCTTCAAGTTCCTTTTTAAGACTGAGGACCTCAGGCGTATTGATACTGGTCCTGCTTGCCCCGTCAATAGTCCTCAGATAACCCCTGATCATTTCCGTCGTCTGCTTGTCAAAATCGATCAACTGGTGTGTTGTATGCATCCCCTTTAAAAGCGAATTTAAAGAGTCAATCTCCTTATACTTGCGCTTGTACATTTGATCATAAAGGGCGTATATTTCTTTAAATTTTTCATTTTGAACCTTTCTGACCTTCTTGTTATAATAGCCGATGACGGCATTTACCATGTCGCAGGCTATTTGAGGATTCTTGTCGCTGACCTTAATTTCAACAGCTTCATAGTTGGTTTTGCTGATGATGAACGATTCGTCGTATTTGAGTGAAACATAGTAATAAGCCTTTCTCCCC
>JAUZOX010000613.1 GCA_030706265.1 Bacteroidota bacterium
GTCCGTCATCACCTGACCGCCTGCATCCGAAACGGTAACCTTTTTGGGAGCAGCAGGAAGCAGAACACGCATGACATTAGTGGTGTTAAGCGGACTTTTTGCAACAAAGGAATAAGAATTCTTACCGGTTGTTTCCTGATATACTCTTGCGGCAGCTGCCACTACCTGTGGCCTTTTGGGATCGGACACATGACCAATGTTCAAGAGATAAGCCTGTTCACCGGGAAGGACAGTTTTTTCACCTAATATGGGAAGTTTGGGGTCGAACAGATCTATGAAACATCCTTTTACGGTAAACGGTTTCTCGCTAACGCTTTCATCCATTACGGCGACAAGATCAAACGGTCCTCTTTCCAGGTAGAAATAATTCTTAAAGGCCAGATCACCGGAATTGGTTTTTTGTTCGTAAAGCCGTTTGAGGGTTGCCACGAAACCCTTGTCTCCGTCGGCCTGAAGCACAAATTCTTTCGGATCCTGGCGGATGACGTAAACCAATCCTTTTCCGTAACGGTATTCACCTTCTTTGGCCATCTTGTCAATGCCCATGATTTCAAACAGGTGTTCGGAAGGTGCAAGATAGTGATTCTGTCCCGTGTTCCACCACTCCTGAACCGTTTGGAAAGGATCGTTGTCGCGCCCGCAATAGACCAGGACACCTCCGTTTTTTACCCATTCGGCAATATGTTGATGCGCTTCGGGAGCAAGGGGCTTCATGTTGGAATAGGACATAACCAGCAGCCTGGTATCTTTCCATGTTTCCGGATAAGAAACATTCTCAATGTGAAGTGTTTTTACAGGTATCCCCCGTTTGAGCAGTGGCAAGACTTGTCCGTAAAAGTTTGACAGCTGAGGATCTTCATATCCCTTATGCGTTGGAAAACGTTGAAACATCAGGGAGTTGGCCATCAACACGCTGATGCCTGAAGCCCCGTTCACCCGGTTGTCCGATAAAGGCATTTGGTTCAGCGAATTTATCATCACCTGCATTTGTGTCGAATAAAAGCGGGGGATGGTTTCTTTCTCATTGCTTTCCGGTTTACGGTATAGCCCTTGGTAAATACGATCGGGCCATGGCATCACTTCATAATTTGCAACCATGGGATAAAGCAACTGGGCCGTAAAAGTGGCCTGGTAATTTTTTTTGTAATCACCCCAATCCCGGGCCCGGTCTTCAATGGGATCGGTCAGGAAGAATAATTTTCGTTTGGTTGGAGCCGTCATCGACTCCATCGATCCATATTCAAGAAAAGCATTTTCAAAGACCCGCTCTTTCTTGATTCCATTGAAATATACCGGCTCACGTGAAGTTCCGGTCCACACCTGCGCAATATAACCATCTATGCAAGGCAGAGAAGCAAGGCTGGCTTCAGGGCTTACAATTTGCCAGGCGGAATAATTAACGAGCGAATGGGTGGGCACATAGCAGCGTACATCCATGCCCTTGCTACGGCCATATTCCTTAGCATAGGTGAAAACCTCTTTCAGCGCGTTGTAATACAGCTGGTATTTCAATTTATTGGACAAATAGGTATTCTCAGGTGAGGCATCCTGTGGCCGCCAGGCAAAGTGGTAATATTTTTGCCACTCATTTTTAAAGGCCTGGCTGTAACCTGAACGAGCCCAAAACTCTGGTTCTTCCAGGTGAATGGCATCGATGCCGGCATCGATGACCCGCTTGATGTGTCTCTCCTTCATGTAGTTGATATAAGATGCAGTTGGCACAATATATGGAATCAAGTGACCATGCCCTATCGAATCGCCTCGTACGTCCATCTGTCCTTCGCTCAAATGATTTATTCCATCCCATTTTCCGGTGAAATAGTCCTGGTATTCTCCCCAAGCTATGCCGGTCATGAAATGGGTAATATACCCATGATCCCGCCACGATTGAAGTCTTTGTTCAAAGGTGATGTCTTTACGATCATTTGCACCGTATACAATCGCCACGTCAGCCCTGACATCGGTAACCGGTTTCCAGGGACCCGAAGTTTGAAATACCGTCTTTTCCCCGTTCTTTACTGCTTTTGGCGGTATGGTTGCATCAACCGAATGATATGCTGTTAATGCCATCAGGATCAACAAGCAGCAAAGCAAGCTGTATTTGATTCTCATGATTTTAATGTTCTAATATGGTATTACTGATTTTACCGAATAATTAAATATAACTGTTGCAAAGATAATCTTTAACTCCAGACAGACAATTGGATTCATATTTTGAATGAATTTGTATGTTTAAAATCACTAACACTTCAATCATGAGTGCTTTGTTAATTAGTTTATTGTTTTTCAAAATGAAAGAAAAATTTATATGATTAAAAATCATACAGAATAATTTTCTTATTGTATTATCCGTACTTTTATTTCAGCATTCATTACTTGTGGCCGGTGATCCAGTTGAAAAATGTCGCCGGGAGAGATGAATTCAATATACCGGTCGGAAAACATTTAAAA
>JAUZOX010000614.1 GCA_030706265.1 Bacteroidota bacterium
TGTCAAAGAAATGTGGCCTGTCTTGAAGCGGCATTTAGAATGGGAAAAGCGCAATTTTGATGGAGACAATGATGGTTTATACGATGCTTACTGTTGCATCTGGGCAAGTGATGCGCTGGAATATAGCGGTGGTGGGGTCGCGCATTCATCGGCCTACAATCATCTGGCCAATAAATCGGCTGCTTACCTGGCCGGATTAATTGGTGAAGACCCTGAACCTTACCGTAAGGAATCGGAAAAGATACTCAATGCCATGAATACCAAGCTATGGATGCCATCCAAAGGCTGGTATGCCGAATACCAGGATCTGCTGGGCCTGAAACGGTTGCACCCGGCTGCCGCTTTATGGACTGTTTACCATACCCTCGATTCGGACGTTGCCGATGCTTTTAAGGCCTACCAGACAACGCGATATGTTGACACTGAAATCCCACATATTCCGGTTAGGGCAAAGGGTTTGGCAGACGAAGGATATTATATGCTTTCCACAACCAACTGGATGCCATATGAATGGTCGATCAACAATGTGGTTTCGGCCGAGAACATGCATACGGCCCTTGCTTACTGGCAATCGGGACGCAATGACGAGGCTTTTAAACTTTGGAAAAGTACGTTGTTGGATGCAATGTTCCTGGGTGGAAGTCCCGGTAATTTTTTACAGATCTCTTATTACGATGCAAACAGATTTGAAGCGTACCGTGATTTCGCAGATCAGGTAGGCATGGCATCACGCTCATTGGTAGAGGGATTGTTTGGAATCACACCCGATCTCCTTGAAAACACCCTGAATATCAGACCGGGATTGCCGGTTGATTGGGATCACGCTTCACTGAAAACCCCCGACATCTCTTTCGTCTTTAAACGCACCGGGAACAAGGAAAACTATACCATTGTTCCGACCCTGCCCAAACCCGTCAAACTGAAATTCAGGGCTATAGCCAAAGGCGAATCGGTGAAATCGGTTACGGTGAACGGTAAAAGCGTGTCCTGGAAAAATGTAGATCAAGCCATCGAATATCCTCAAATAGAAATCAACACAGAAGTCGGCCCCAGGTTTGAGATAGTGATTGAATGGCAGGGTTCAAAACCTGAACTGGCAAAAAATGCTGCATCATTTGGACTGAATGAACCTTTAACGGCATCATTTGGAAAGGCTAAAGTACTTGAACTATACGATCCACAACGAGCATTAAAGCAAACCAGTATTAAAGATAATACACTGGTTGCCGAAGTGGTGGGTGAAAAAGGGAACCGGACTGCATTCGTCAAAATTAAGCAAGGGCAGTTCACATGGTGGGCTCCTGTCTGCTTTAAAGTAATGGAAACACTTGATATCACAACTCCCTTGACTCAGGGGAAAAACACTCTTCAGTTTTCGATATTCAACAATACTGCAACTGCCATTAATAATGCCAAGGTTACGGTTAACCGGGGAGCAAGCGCTTATGTGACAAATGCAACCATTCCGCAGGGATCTTCCACCCGTATCCTTGTTCCATCGACGCATATTTTACCCGGTAGTAATCTTGTCCGAGTTGAATGGGCCAATGGCAGGGTCATTGAGAAAAATGTCATCAACTGGAATGCAGATATTGCAAAAAACAGTGAATTTGAGAAGGTGGATCTTTCAGGTGTCTTCAATGACAAAGTTATCAGCATCTTTAAGAACGAATACCTTTCACCACGCTCTCCTTACCCGACACTGGCCATACCCAAACAAGGAATAGGTGACTGGTGTTCGTTTGCAATGACCGCCAATATTGACGATTCCGGGCTAAGGGCAATGGCCGGAACGAAAAATGAGATTGCAACACCGCAGGGCATCCCTTTTGCAACTCCGGGAGCTCAAGATGCGAAGAACATTGTCTACACTTCGCAATGGAACAACTATCCACATGATGCTACAATTCCCTTGTCGGGAAAAGCATCCCATGCTTATCTGCTCATGGCAGGTTCAACCAATTACATGCAAAGCCAGATCACCAATGGTGAAGTCGTAGTTGAATACACCGATGGCTCGCAAACCAGTCTTGAACTCAGAAATCCAGAGACCTGGTGCCCGATCCAAAAAGATTATTACGTGGACGGATATGCTTTTTCAATAACGCAACCACGTCCTGTCAGATTAGCCCTGAAAACAGGATCATTTTTCCCTGATTTTAATAACCCAAAAGCATTGAACGATTTTGGCGGAAAGAGCATTGAGGGAGGAGCAGCCACGGTATTGGACCTCCCCCTGGATAGTTCAAAACAACTAAAGAATTTAAAGGTAAAAACACTTGCTAACGAGGTGGTGATTGGCCTGATGGGTATTTCACTATTGAAATAAGGATAAGAAAATGATCAGAAGAACGGTATTATTAGCTGGCATACTTTTTTGGATGGGATGCTTTCTGGCAAATGCACAACCCATTGACCGAAAGGCACTGGTTCAGAGACATAACGTTGTAA
>JAUZOX010000615.1 GCA_030706265.1 Bacteroidota bacterium
AAGAATTCAGGTTGTTTATGCCGGATATCATTGCCTATACCGACAACTGGAAGAAAAGCCATCAGATTCTATAAGGTTAATAGTGATTATACAACAGCAGAGGCACATATCATTGCGCCTCTGCTGTTGTATAATCACTATCTTCAGTAGATCTTTTCGTATGGATCTATTGGTTATTCCTCAGGTATATGCAAATCTTCGCCCCTGGCGATGGCTTCCAGCATATCGGTCGTCAACGATTTGGGCCTTTCGAGTGCAAACCCTAACGCACGGTCCCAGACAAGGTTAATCGCAATCCCTATCGATCTTCCGACCGCAAACAAAACGGTGTAAAAATCATATTCACGGATACCGTAATGCCACTGGATGACACCGGTCTGGGCATCAAGATTGGGCCATGGATTCTTCGCCTTGCCCTGTTCGATTAAAATAGGTGGAACAATCTTAAACAAGATATCGGCATACCTGAAGATCGGATCATCAGGCATATGCTTGAGACAGAATTCGCGTTGAATCATGTACCGGGGATCGGTTTTGCGCAATACGGCATGACCGTATCCGGGAATGACGTGACCTGCATTCAGGGTGTCCCAAACAAACTGTTTCATCTCATCTTCAGTCGGTTCGCGACCATCCATCTTATCCATGATTTCCTGGAGCCAACGCAATACCTCCTGATTTGCCAAACCATGTAAAGGACCGGCAAGGCCATTTGCCATCGCAGCAATAGCCAGGTAGACATCAGAAAGGGAGCTGGCTACCAGGTGGCCGGTATGAGCACTGACATTTCCGCTTTCATGATCGGCATGAATAATAAAATGCAGACGTGAGACATCATCATACGGAGCAGGTTTTCCCATCATGTGGGCAAAGTTGCCTCCCATATCAAGGAAGGGATTGGACTGAATACGATTGCCGTCCCGATAGAGTTTCGCGTAAATATAGGTTGCGATCTCGGGTAGTTTGGCAATCAGGTTCAGAACATCCTCGTACATGGGATCCCAAAACTGTGATTTGGAAATCCCGGCCTGATATTTTTTAGCAAAGAATGCTTCCCTTTGCAACGTCATGATTGCGGCGGAAAATATCGTCATCGGGTGACTGCAGCAAGGAAAAGCATCGATTACGTCATACACATACCGGGGAAGTATCCGCCGCTTATTCAGATCGTCCGCAACGTCGAGGGTCTCTTCCAGCGTTGGTATTTCACCGGTAAACAGTAAATAAATCAGACCCTCTACATAAGGCATCTCCGCGCCTTTGGGTTTTGGCAGTTTTTCAAACAGCTCAGGCAAGGTATAGCCTCGGTAACGGATCCCTTCGTAAGGATCCAGATATGAAATATCCGTCAACAGACATCGCACGCCACGCAGACCACCAATGATTTTTCCGATGGTAACCTGGTCTACGACTATATCGCTGGATTCTTTCAGCAATTTATCTATGCGCTTACGCTGTATTTCAATTTTCTCAGCCAGCTTGTCCTTTAGTTTTGCCATTTGAAACGCTTTTATAAATAAACCATTTATGAAAGCTGAATGTTTTTGACAATTTCACTTCCGAACTCAGAGCACTTCAACAGGACGGCTCCTTCCATCAACCGGTGAAAATCATAGGTCACCTTTTTATTGCGGATGGCCAGCTCCACATTCTTATAAATCAACCCGGCTGCTTCAAACCACCCCATGTATTCGAACATCATGGCTCCCGACAGGATAACCGACCCGGGATTTACTTTATCGAGGTTTGCATACTTGGGTGCAGTGCCATGTGTAGCCTCAAAAATTGCAAAGCCGTTATCATAGTTGATATTTGCTCCGGGTGCGATGCCGATGCCACCTACCATGGCAGCAAGAGCATCCGAAATATAATCGCCGTTCAGATTGAGGGTTGCTATCACCGAATACTCGGCAGGACGAAGCAATATCTGCTGGAGAAAAGCATCGGCAATCACATCCTTGATGATGAGTTTACCGGCTTTTTCCGCCTCTTTTTGGGCACTATCGGCTGCTTCGCGACCATGTTCCTCATTGATTCTGTCATATTGAGACCAGGTGAACACTTTGTCTGCAAATTCCCTTTCGGCCAGTTCGTAGCCCCACTTTTTAAAGGCCCCTTCCGTAAATTTCATAATATTGCCCTTGTGAACAATAGTCACACTGGGTAACTTGCGTTCAAGGGCATACAGAATAGCCGCACGGACCAGACGTTCCGTACCTTCTTTTGATACCGGCTTTATCCCCAATGAAGAGGTCTCCGGAAATCTTATTTTGGTGACTTCCAACTCTTCCCGGAGGAATTTCATCAGCTTGACATTCTTGGGATCTCCTGTCATAAACTCAACACCGGCGTAAATATCCTCCGTATTTTCCCTGAAAATATGCATATCCACAAGGTCAGGTCTTTTAACCGGACTGGGCACACCCTCGAACCAACGTACCGGACGTAA
>JAUZOX010000616.1 GCA_030706265.1 Bacteroidota bacterium
CTCTTTTTAGGGATGGCGATGCGACAGGTAGGGTCGACCGATCTGACTTTCGATAATATCCTGAACAAAGCGCCTGTCCTAAATTTGTTTTGGCTGAGACTGTCCTTCCTGTTCATTTTTACAGGCTTTACGGCAAAATTGGGATTGGTTCCAATGTATACTGCAGGCATCGACGCAAAAGACAAAGCGCCTGCCCCTGCCGGAGCCTTGTTTGCCACGGTGTTGATGAACATGGGGTTTGTGGGGATCTTCAGGATTTATGTCGTGATATCCCATACTGCAATATTCGAATGGGCCAACAGTGTAATCCTGATTGCTGCATTCCTGACCGTGTTTGTAGCAACGGTGTATATGGTGAAAGTCAAGAATATCAAACGAATGCTGGCCTATTCCGGAATTGAGCATATGGGCATCGTGATGTTGGGAATCGTTGCAGGGGGAATTGGTTACTACGCAGCCATACTGCACATTATCCTGCATTCATTTGTTAAGTCCAGCCTTTTCTATCAGTTTTCTCAAATCTATCGGGTCTTTCAAAGCAAGAGCATCTATGATGCCGGGAACTATTTCAAATACAACCTCACAGGGGCAATGGTAGTTTTAATCGGTTTCATCTGTATTACCGCGATGCCGCCATCGGGTTTATTTGTCAGTGAGTTCTTGATTTTCAGTGCAATGTTTAAGGCTCACCAGATTATTGTGCTGCTTCTGATCATCAGTCTTTTAACAATGATCATCTGGGCTTTTGGAAAAAACATTTTTAAGCTTCTCTTTACCCCAAATGATGATTTTGATGACACGCATGTTTCAAGGATCAATCCAATGCAATCGGTATCGCAGTTCGGATTGATCGGCTTATCCATCTACCTTGGCCTCAATCCGCCGATTCAGTTTGTGAACCTCATTCAGGAAGCGATTAAAAATTTACCCCATTGACATGAACCATATCACCATTAAAAATAACGGGAGCATCCCTCTCCCATCTATTCCCGAACTGGATTATGATCTGTTCCTGGCATCGAACGTACATGATTTGATGCAGAAAGCCCAAAATCACTGCGTCAGCTATTACGGCTTTCATGATAAGGGGAAAATACGGCTCATTTGTTGTATTGCGGATGATGAGACCCACTCTATCCATGTCTCATCAACCATCGTGATCCCCGGCAAATCATATCCTTCGTTCACCGCCCATAACCTGGCATTTGAAAAATTTGAAAGGGAGATACATGAAAATTTTGATATTTCCTACATCGACCATCCCTGGCTAAAGCCGGTAAGGTATCCCAACAACCGGGCCGATAAAAGCAAGGCCATCGCCAACTACCCTTTTTATTGCATACCCGGAGAAGAACTGCACGAAGTTGGAGTTGGTCCAATCCATGCCGGTGTCATTGAGCCGGGGCATTTCCGCTTCATCTGCAACGGAGAACAGATATTGCACCTGGAGATCCAATTGGGTTATCAGCACAGGGGCATCGAACAATTATTCTTGACAAAGAGAAAGTTGTTGCAGCGCGAAACGCTTGCGGAATCGATAGCGGGAGACACCGTAGTGGGTCATGCCACAGCATTTGTAAATGTATGGGAGAGCCTATGCGGATTCAAACCGGAACGCGATTTACAATTTTCACGCACGCTGGCACTGGAACTGGAAAGGATTGCCATTCACACCGGTGATTTAAGCGGCATGTGTACCGATATCGCATACCAGCTAGGGAGTTCGGTATTTGGACGATTGAGAACTCCCATCATTAATTATTTTCAGCTCTGGTGTGGCAACAGGGTTTCTAAAAGCCTGATCAGGGCAGGAAAAACAAATTTTCCCTTTACCGGAGAGCTGGCCTCTGCATTAACAAAGGTATTGGATGCTTATGAACCTGATTTTGAGGAGATGTGCAAGGAGTTGTTCCGGATGCCAAGTGCCTTATCCCGGTTCGAAAAGACGGGCGTTGTCAGTGCAGAAGACTTAAAAAGAATTGGTGCGGTGGGAATGTCAGCACGCATGAATGGGCTGCACAGAGACATTCGGTTATCGCACCCACATGATCTTTACCCTGAAATAGCGCATCAACCCATTGTCAAACATCATGGCGATGTTTATTCGAGGGCCCAGCTACGGAAAGAGGAAATCAAACAATCTATCGGATATATCCGAAAACTCTTGACAGACAGGCCTGAGACAGCGCCAACCCGTTCGGAGTTAGTCGCTCCTCAGATCAATACCTTTGGAATTTCATTGGTCGAAGGATGGAGGGGGGAGATATGCCATTGTGCCATTACTGATGAAAAAGGTGAATTAAGAAATTATAAGATCACAGACCCTTCATTTCATAATTGGCTGGCATTGGCCTTAGCCGTCAGAAACAATGAAATCTCGGATTTCCCGATTTCAAATAAAAGCTTTGACTTATCTTATTCCGGACACGATTTATAATACCTAATGAC
>JAUZOX010000617.1 GCA_030706265.1 Bacteroidota bacterium
AAACACCGTGGAAGCCTTCCCCAATCCGATTTTTCCTTTTTTTATCAGGGAATGAATAAATTCAGTATGATGAAAAACATTGACGGATAAGGCATATTCCTCTCTGAATACTTTATAACAAATCGGACACGATGTAACCAGGGTCGTAACCCCCATGGCATTGATCATTTCTTCATTGTGTTTTATCAGTTGCCGGGCCGATTCCATTTCCCCACTCATCATCAATGGCCTGCCACAACACACCGACCCATCGGCATCGATCATGGTAAAGTCGGTTCCACTCTCCTTAAAAATTAATTTCATCGCCTGGATGACAGAAGGCGTTAAATGACCCATACATCCGGCAAAGTAAGCTACCCTGGCGGACTCTTTTTTCTCGGGAAGCAGGTAGGAAAAATCACCGCTGGCTATTCCCTTTTCAACTTTCCGGCTTTGCAATCGCTGATTTACCGTATCGATCTTTACCGGACATGCGGTGGCACATCTGCCACACAACAAACAATCCTGACGTTCTGAATCCCCTAATGTTTTATTTCGAATGGATTTGAAAAAATAGGTGGGTTGCGGATAAGGATGTCCGACAACGGTCGCAAGCTGGCACTGATCCAGGCAAATCCCGCATCGGGAACAGGAGTTGATTTCGGCCAGGGCAAATCCTTCATTGGCTTCCGTGCCTCTGACCCCGCAGTGCCGCATATAAATAAGCATCAGTTCCGAAGGGATATGCATGTACCGTGTATAAGGGACCATGACAAAAAAGACACCCAATGCCAAAGAGTAGGCCCACCATGAAGGGAATAACAGAATATCGACATTACCGAAAGAGCCCAGAAAAGATCCGAACGAACCTGTTAGAAATCCACCGCTATGATGTATTTCTGATGAAACACTCTCCGCTATTAACCGGCACGGAAAAATAAACCAAAGAGAAATTAATGCAATCCGGTCGGTGAGTTTCAATTGGGTCGTTTTTTTCATCCCGAAAGCGGTTGAGAAGAAACGCTTTACAACGGCAAGCACTAAACCGGATAAGACCAGCAACAGGAAAAAATCCATTAAAAACGTAAACAGAATATTACCTGGAATGCTCTCCTTGTCGTGAACAAAGAACTTAAAGAAAATGGGATAATAGGGTGGATTGACATGGATCCCCGCATACAATCTGGCCTCGATGTTTCCGATCAGAATCAACATAAACCATCCGAAAGCAAAGCTCATGTGCATATAGCCCAACACAATATTGCGCATAAAAACCCTTCTGTGCAACAGGCTTTCCATGATGATTTCACGGGTGGCCGTAAAGAGCTTCACACTAAACAGTCCTTTCGTTAACCTCAATTGATCGGAGGCGGTTAACTTTCTTACCCAACCGGCAAACTTGATGATGAGAACTGCAAACAAGAATGCTAATCCGGCACAAAATGGAATGACAAACGGGCTATACTTCATGGCGATTCCTTTCGTTTAGGGCTTTTCGTAACTGATGAATAACATTCCGGGTATTTACACCCCGCGGACATACCAGCATACATTTTCCACAGAGCATACATTTTTGAATCTCCCCGATGATATGTCGATCATCACCGCGCAATACACCGGTCACCAACTTCCTGAAACTAAATTGGGTAAACTTTGCAGCTGAACAGCTTCCGGCACAACTTCCACACGACATACAACGATAGACCGTAGGCTCTGCTTTTTGAATATACCGGGCCAGTTCCCTTGAAAGATGATCATAATCAATCTGCTGGTCTTTTGATATGGTAAATCCAAACTTACTCATTTTGTTTTATTTAGAAAGTTGATCAAAATGGTTTATAATTGCCAATGCAGCCGATCTGGCATCATTCAGGGTCTCGGGGATATTTTTGGGCCCCGTACAGGTTCCCGCAACAAACACTCCCTCCCAGGAAGTTTCATTTGGGAACAGCTGTTCATCCGTTGGAACGATGAACCGATCGGTTCCAACTTCAAGTTGCATTTTTTCTATCATCGGTGCCAGGTTTTTTGACAATTCCATGCCAACCATCAATACCATCAAATCAACGGTCATCCTTAAAGGCTTGCCCAATAAGGTGTCCTCCGCTTTAACGATGATGGTTTTATCCCTGTTCTCAACAGCCTCGCTGAGCCGGCCACGGATAAACTGAATGCCGTATTTTTCCTGCGCCTCCCTGTATAGTTCTTCAAAATGACGTCCAAACATTCGCAAATCCATATAAAAGCAATAGACCTCTGTTTCCGGACTCATTTTTTTTATTTCGATAGCCTGTTTTACTGCTGTTACACAGCAAACCCGGGAACAATAATTATTGCATACTTTTTCATCTCTTGATCCGACACAATGGATAATGGCGATCCTTTTGGGTGCATTTCCACTGGCATTGACCAGTTGAGGCTCTTTAAGCCGGTCTTCAAGCTCCAGGGAGGTGATCACATT
>JAUZOX010000618.1 GCA_030706265.1 Bacteroidota bacterium
CCCTACTTCTATAGTAGGCATAGGGTAGGGAAAGGGTAGGCAAACCACGGGGAAAGGGTAGTCAACAGCCTGGATGTTACCCGGATATGGGGCTGATCTCCGGCTGATGTTCTACCAATATTATACCGGTTAAACCTATTTGAACAATCTGTAAAAGAGGAAGCTTGCAATAAAGTTAATTACAAAAATATTGACGACAATGAAAACAATAGAAAAGGCCCCAATATCTGTCCTTTTATTCCCCTTTAAGGGTAGTCATCTTTAAAAATTGAGCGTAATTTCAGGATGTTTTCTACCCCGGTATTCCATGGCAGTTGGGTATCTGTTTGGTTAATGCTGATGGGAGATACAGGGAAGAAAACACCCTGAAATTACCAAGAAAATACCCGATTAACCTGAATTATAGGAGAATATAAGAGTAATGGTCTTCCTGTAATCAACTGATTTAGAGAATCCATTATACATTTCACAACACAAGTAATTTTTTATAAGAGTATGTTTTTTCCAAAACATCGCGGAGCACTGAATTCAGATTAAAGAGAATTTATCAGTTTCCACTACCGGTGGGGAATTATTGTTAAATTTTAAACCGTATATGCTTGGATAAAAAAAACGGAGGCTGTCCTTTTGAAACAGCCTCCTTCTTAAGTTTTCATCTTATACTCCCAGCGATTGAATGATCTGTTCAACCTTTTGATCGAGTTGTTCATTCACTTTGTCAAAGGCCTCCTTATTTGCCAGTAGTGCCTTCACCCCAAAATAGAATTTTATCTTAGGCTCCGTACCCGAGGGACGAACCGTGATCTTACTGCCGTCGGCCAGGAAGAACTGGATGACATCGGATTTTGGCAGCGTGATCTTTTTCTCGGTTTCATTTTTCAGGTTAATCGTTTTGCTGAGCAGGTAATCCCGGATCTCCACGATGGGCTGTCCTGCAATTTTTGCAGGAGGAGTGTTGCGGTAATTCACCATCATGGCCTTGATCTGTTCGGCACCTTCTTTGCCTTTCAGGGTAACCGATTTCAGCTTTTCCTTGTACAGGCCGAATTCGGCATACATCTCGATCAACAGTTCAAAGAAAGATTTGCCCCTGCTTGCAGCCCACGCAGCCGCTTCGGCAATCATGCAGCAGGCGATGACCGCATCCTTGTCGCGGACAAAATCCCCAACCAGGTATCCGTAGCTTTCTTCACCGCCGCCAATAAAGGTCTTGATGCCTTCATGGCTATGGATCGTTTCGGCAATGTACTTGAATCCGGTTAATACATCATAGCAATGAACGTCGTTCTTTACGGCTATATCTTTTAAAAGCTCGGAAGTGACAATGGTTTTTACGATATACTCTTTCCCGGTGAGTTTTCCGTTCTCTTTCCATTTTGAGAGAAGGTAATAGGTCAGCACGGAAGCGGTCTGATTTCCATTGAGCAACACAAATTCACCGTGATGATCTTTAACGGCAACACCAACACGGTCGGCATCGGGATCTGTTGCAAGCACCAGGTCGGCATCCAGCTTTTTGGCCTGTAAGAGGGCAAGATTCAGGGCCGTGGCTTCTTCGGGGTTAGGCGAGATGACGGTTGGGAAATTGCCGTCAGGTACAGCCTGTTCCTGAACGACGGAGACCTTTTCAAAACCGAATTCTGCAAGACAGCGGGGGACAAGTGTTATACCCGTACCATGGATGGGGGTGTATACGATCTTCATGTCTTTCTGACTTGCCCTTGCATCGGGACTGAGGGCGAGACTTTTCACCCGTTCTACATAAATATCGTCGATGTTTTTGCCGACATGTTCTATTAACGCACGGTCTCCTTTCCATTTTACGTCTTCGACGCTTTCTATCTGCAATACTTCTGCAATGATATTCTTGTCATGAGGAGCTACCAGTTGTCCGCCGTCTTTCCAATATACCTTGTAGCCATTGTATTCTTTCGGGTTGTGAGAGGCCGTGATCACGATGCCGCTCTGACAATTCAGCTCACGGACGGCAAAGGAAAGCAACGGTGTCGGGCGAAGTTCTTCAAACAGAAATACCCTGATATGGTTTGCAGAGAGAACCTCTGCGGCGGTTTTGGCAAACAACTTACTGTTGTTGCGTGAATCATAAGCAATGACAATTCTGAGCTCGTGTTCACGGGAATAAGTCTTTTTAAGATAGTTGGCCAATCCCTGTGTGGCCATTCCAACCGTATATTTGTTCATCCGATTTGTGCCTGCACCCATGATGCCTCTTAAACCACCCGTACCAAATTCCAGATCACGGTAAAATGCATCTGTCAACCCGTCAGGATCATTCGCAATCAGATTTCTCACCTGATCTTTTGTTTCCTCGTCAAAGTTGCCTTCGAGCCATTTATTTGCTCTGGCAAGAATCTGTTTGTCAGTTTCCATGTATTGTATTATTTATATATCGATTGATTCAATCTGTTCAAGTTCC
>JAUZOX010000619.1 GCA_030706265.1 Bacteroidota bacterium
CCGTATTGAACTCGCAAGTATGTTTGGTTCAATAGTGTTTGTGATCTTCAATCATGCATTTGGTCCAATAAAAAAGTGGTAAAAGTTCCCTTTTATCCCCCTAAATCCGGTCTTTTATTCCCCTATATCGGTAGTCATCTCCGTATATTCTGAGTATTTCACTGGTATATTCTTCCCCTGAAATCCCTAACTACCGGGTATCCGTATAGTTCCTGTAGATGGAATATACCGGAAAGAAAATACCCTGAAAATACCGGGATAATACCCGATTAACCCTAATTATAGGAGAATAAAAGGGGTATCGTCTCCTGATGATATGCCAGTTTTCATTTTAAGGCGGTAGTCAAATTGACTGTATCCTCTATCAAATCAGAGGTCTGTAAAATCAGCCCCGTATCCAAAACATGGTCCGAAAATCCCATTCTTTTATTCAACCGCCAAAGCGAAACAGTAAAAAAATAAGGCGGCTTCATTATTCACTTCTCCGGTTTCAAAGACAAGGGATTTTTCTTTAATGCGCTATACGGCACAGTATTTTTGATTTTAAAATTGTTTACTTGTGAAGCAATTCGGGACCTGATTATTCACGCATATGCCGTCAAAGTCGGTTTTTCATTTTCGTTTTATGGACAGGCAAAATGGGATGCCGGCATTGAACAACAGATAAATAAGTGTATCGATGCAACAAAGCGTGTCTTCAATCGTTGAATTTTAAATGCGAATCGTTATCTGATATTTCCAATTCATTCCGGTTTACACGTTTGTTTAGGAGGGTGATTTTTCAAACACCACAAAAAAGATAAAGGCCATTTTAAAAAGTATACAATGTCCATAAATGTTAATCGGAAACCTATTCTTTTTGTTCCTGACCCCAAACGGGTTATTGCCCGATTTTTTATGCCGGGTGGTCCCGAACGTGCCAAGAAAGTCATATCCCGTATACTTCAATTACCGGAATACGATGCATTGCAAGCCCTGAATCAAACACTCCGTGACTTCTCAGATCGCCATCGCAATATTTCGCGCACTTTCACCAGGCATTTTAACCGGATTCTCCCCCTTCTAAAAGAGTTGAACGTTGAACCTGAACAGATTACCAATGCACGTAAACTATTGATCGGTTCCTACTTCACCATGGAATACGCCATTGAAGCGGCGGCATTTTTCAATCCTTCCATGGTCGAACATCCCGACCAATCCAATCTGCAACAGGGACAAAAAAGGATTATCGTTAGTTTTCGTGCTACGGGTGAAGGGCACATCTCATCCATTGTCTTTAGGGAAGGCATCATCGATAAACATAATCACCTCGAGTTCAAAGCCCCCGGTAAGCTGGTTGATGAAGCCGAGACCATTCAACGGCATGTCTACCACAAAGATACTTTTATCGCGAAACTGAATGAAATGCAGGTGAATAAGCCTGAAGTCATCGATGCCGTAATGAATAAACTGAACGACACCTTTATTTATGGGGAATTACAGGCAGCCCTCGCAGAGGCGAAAAAAAACTTTGAAGTCACATTCTCGAAAGACAGGGCATTCCAGTCTATCAATTGGTTGGCCAGTTCGCATTATGAAATCAGCTTTTCACTCGATACGGCCATTAGCGAAAGGGTGATTTTTCCCATATCCTACACCGAAAGCAACGGCATTGAAGATGCAAGGTTTGTCAAATTTACCCATGACGACGGACAGACCAGATATTATGCAACCTATACGGCTTACAACGGTTACACCACTCTGCCCAAGCTTATCGTGACCAAAGACTTTTACAACTTCAAGGTCATGCCCATTAACGGCCAATATGCACAAAACAAGGGAATGGCTTTGTTTCCCAGGAAGAT
This sequence comes from Bacteroidota bacterium, assembly GCA_030706265.1. GTDB lineage: Bacteria > Bacteroidota > Bacteroidia > Bacteroidales > Cfx3-03 > Cfx3-03. The sequence continues at coordinate 1,845 of JAUZOX010000619.1, forward strand.
AAACGGAAAGTATGTCATGCTATCCCGTTATGATGGGGAAAACAATTATGTTATGTTTTCGGATGACATCAATTTCTGGGAGGAAGAAGCCATTTTGATACAGCAGCCCCGCTTTCCATGGGAATTTGTGCAATTGGGTAATTCGGGTTCGCCCATTGAGACAGAGAGGGGATGGCTCGTTATTACACACGGGGTTGGTGCCATGCGCCGGTATTGTTTGGGAGCAATTTTACTCGACCTCGATGACCCAACCCAGGTCATCGGTTATTTGCCTGAGCCCCTTTTAATGCCCAATGATGCTGAACGCGAAGGCTACGTCCCTAATGTCGTATACTCATGCGGCGCAATTGTTCACAACAATGAGCTAATAATACCTTACGCAATGGCAGATTATAGTTCCGGTTTTGCTTCTGTCGATGTGAATGAATTGTTCGAGAAAATGCTGCCGGCGAAGATGAAAGAGACCCCCAAAGCCGCTACTATCAAACCAGGCTATCGAATCCTGTTTGTCAGGGATGAAAGGAACGATCAAACCAATCTTGCTCAGCTTTTAATTCAGGAAGGATATTATGTTGAAGTAGCCTCCGACGG
>JAUZOX010000062.1 GCA_030706265.1 Bacteroidota bacterium
CATCAATTATGCACTGGATAAAACCCATGGTGTGACGGCTGTCATCGAGAATACCGCAGGGCAGGGGACGAACATGGGGTACAGGTTTGAACATTTGAAGTTTATGATCGACCATGTTGAGGACAAGAACAGGGTAGGCGTATGCATTGATACCTGTCATGCCTTTACCTCCGGTTATGATTTGCTTTCGCTCGCAGGGTTTGAGGAGTCATTCCGCAGGTTTGATGAGATAGTCGGCTTTAAATATCTGCGGGGCATTCACATGAACGACTCCAAGAAAGATCTGGGGACCAGGGTAGACCGCCACGATAATCTGAATATGGGATTTCTGGGTATCGAACCTTTTGTCCGCATCATGAATGATCCGAGGTTCGACAACATTCCACTGATATTGGAGACGCCCAATGAAGAGCTTTGGGCGGAGGAGATCAAGTTGCTCTATTCTATGGTGAAATAAACGAAGCCCGTTCTGCACATGTTTGGGTTCTCCTTTCCTTTGAGGACTACGGGTCAAGCCTGCAATCCTCATAACGGATAATGACAAGAGAACGGTTTATTCTGAAGGGATCATTTTCTTTGACCGGATGGTAGAGAAATAATAGAGTTCCGCCTTGCGGAGCCATACCACAATGATGGCCAGTATAATTCTGGGCCATATCAGCCAATAGATGGCATATCCGAGTGTCAGGAAAAGCAGCGGATCTTCAAGTTGAGAATGGGAGACCGCTATATGATGGTTGAGCAGATCCGCGTCGGCCTTGCTTAATTTCCCCTCTTCGACGAGACTGATCATGATGGCGGAACCATAGGCCAACCCAATCAGGTATGCAACGATCCATGAGAGGGTCGTCTTTTTGGGCAATCCCATTATCCTGAGCAAAGGTGAAAGCGGCCGCTCGAGTAAACGGATGAGGCCGAATGTCTCCAGTATCTTCTGAAAGATCAACAATACGTTAACCAGAATGATGATCTTGATAGTGGTACGGGTGATCGATGAAAGCCAACTGTAAAAAGCAGCTGAAAACTCTCCATGACTCCGGTTTCCGGAGATATATGCGGTAGAAGCAACACCGGGCAGGATCAGATTCATCGCCCATCCGATGATGAAGCTGCAGATCAAACGCAGCAGAATCATTCTGAGGGCAGAAGAGCCCGTCTTTTTTAACACCGCAGTCTCGATAATAAAACCATGTGACACCAAACACATGAAGGCAATGATCATTCCTTCACGCATCGGCAGGTGGAGCGTGGTCAACACGGCAACAACGGAGTATACATTGGTAAAGATGCTGGTAATGAGTACAACGGCCGAAACGCCGGGAAGCCCCATGTGCTTGAATACCGGTTCGGTATAACGTGCAAATATGTCGAGGATTCCGTAATAATCGAGCAGGAGGACTCCCAGTGAAACGGGGATGGTGATCTTAATCAGCCACCAGGAGGTCTTCATTCCCTTGGGCATGGCTGCCCGTACGCATTCTTTCAGCCTGGCGAGTACAGTGTTATGTTGCAGTGCGTGTAGAAGTTTATTCATGGATGAGTGCAAAAAGGGTCTATGATTTTGCTGCAGCAGCTATTTTCGTGATGTGCTGAGGCGTGGTTCCACAGCAACCGCCGATGATATTGGCACCTTCGCGGATGAGATCGTGAACCAGCCCGGCCATGAATTCAGGGGTCTCTGGAAAAGTGGTTACGCCATCATTATAAACAGGGGCGCCGGCATTGGCATGGATTAAAATTGGAATATGGGGATCGACGGACCGGATTTCTTTTGTGATGCCGATCATGCCTTCCATTCCATTGCCACAGTTGGCACCGATGATATCCGCTCCGGCCAGAGTCAGTTCTTTGGCCATATCGCTTGGACTAACTCCCATCATGGAACGGAACTCACCGTCTACCGTTTTTTCAAACGTCATGGTGCAGATGACTTCCAGGGAGGTGTTTTCTTTGGCAGCCCGGATGGCACATTTGGCTTCATCGAGGTCGGTAAAAGTTTCGATGATAATGGCATTGGCTCCACCGGCTTCCAGCGCAACGGCCTGTTCCCTGAAAGCCAAGGTCAGCTCTTCTTCAGTCACCTCGCCCATGATCAGGAACTTCCCGGTTGGCCCGATCGACCCCAGTACGTATATCTCTTTGCCGGCAGCATGTCTCGATATTTCGGCAGCCGCCTTATTGATTTCATAGACTTTGTCGGCAAGTCCGTAATGCTCCAGTTTAAACCTGTTTCCGCCAAAACTATTAGTCTCGATCATATTGGAACCTGCGTCAACATAACTTTGGGCAATGGATAACACCTCATCACGATGGGTGATGTTCCATGACTCGGGACATTCTCCCGGTTGTAACCCTTTTTGTTGCAAAAAAGTACCCCAGGCTCCGTCTGAGATCAATACTTCATTTGACTTTATTCTTTCAATTATTTTGTTCATGTGTAATTAGAAATAGGTCGTATGGAACTGGCATGGATGATTTTTTGTTGATATTTTCAAAACATGCTCGTTTCATCTTTTGATTATGATAATAGGTTATGGTTTGATTGCTGTAGATTGAGGATGTAAAAATACGCTACTTTGTGCAAACTTAATCATCGCAATTTTAAGTAAATTTTTCTAACTAAGCAATCATTTTTGAAGAAGGGCTACTTTGATTCATGTTAAGATTGCTTAATGTCAACGGATTGATGTTAAACAGTTGCCTGATTTTTTAAAAATTTCTTCTATTCCAAAATCAGCCGTATCTTCGCGGTTGAAACCGAGCCTATTCTTCATGGAACACAACAAGGAAAATTACTTCAAGGGACTGCTATATGCCATATTCTGCTATTCAGCCTGGGGCGTATTTCCGTTGTATTGGAAATTGCTGATCATCGTTCCCTCCGAACAGATATTGGCCCATCGCATGATATGGTCGATGGTATTTTTAGCAATCACGATTCTGATGATGCGCAAGACCTCATTAGTGTCTTATCTCAGGCAACCCAGGATAATCGGAACACTGATACTTACCAGCATACTGATCGGATTGAACTGGGGGGTATACATTTATGCTGTCAACCATGAACACATCGTTGAATCCAGTTTGGGATATTATATCAATCCGCTGCTCAGTGTCTTGTTGGGTTTGTTATTCATGAAAGAACGTTTGTCAAAGCCTCAAATGGTAGCCGTGCTTTTTGCTCTTGCCGGATTGGTTTGGCTGACCGTTGATATTGGCCGTATACCCTGGATCTCGTTATCGCTTGCACTGACCTTTTCGCTTTATGGCTTTTTTCGAAAGAAGGTCAATGTGGAATCGATGCCCGGGTTACTGATCGAAACGATGATACTGGCTCCATTTGCATTATGGTATCTTTGGCATGTGGATCAAAATCAGACAGGGGTGTTTTTACATCACTCGCATATGACTGATTTTCTGCTCGTCCTTGGTGGTTTGATTACCGCCCTGCCTTTGTTTATGTTTGGAATGGCCGCTACCCGTATTCCGCTTTCGACGCTTGGCTTTGTTCAGTACCTTTCACCAACGATCCAATTAATGATAGGACTTTTTGTTTACCGGGAAACCTTTTCGACCGCTTACTTCATTAGTTTTTTCCTTGTCTGGATCGGAGTGGTAATTTATACCTATAGTTTAATCAGTGCCGTTCGCGAAAGAAAACGGATAACTGTGTAATCCGTGAGCAAGGACAAAGAGCGATAAACGCCTTAAGTCTATCACTGTCATTTCTGCCGAATACGATTTTCCCATTTCCCATCGGGGTATATCCGAATTCGTGATTTCCTTCATATGCTTACGCAATGTCAAGAATCGGAAATATTCAAGAATATTACCTGCAATATTTTTTTTGAGATGTAATTTTTTTAAATTTTATGTACAATAAGAACCATTTTATTCAATGTTTGTTAATGACTTATGTATTGATCTCCTCCTTAAAAGTAATGCAGGGAGCATATTTTTTTATCTAATATCAATCAATGCCAAGAGTCCGGCTCCTATCTGCATTACTTACCCTACTGTGAATTAAAATGCGACCAGATTTTAAAGTAAATTAAAATGTCAATTACTGATGAAAAAATTACTTTTACTGTTATTCGTATTATTAACAACATGGTCTTTCGCTCAAAACTTTACCCTTAAGGGCTTGGTAACCGCTGCCAAGGATGGTCAGCCTTTAACCGGAGTGACTGTTGTTGTTAAGGGCACCAGTCGAGGTGCTATTACAGATGGACAAGGCAAATATTCCATTGCTGTAGCCAATGGAGAAACCGTGTCCTTTTCATTTGTCGGCATGGAGTCCCAATCGTTTGTTGCAAACAGCAGTCAGAAAGTGCTGAATGTTATTCTTGTGGAAAGCATCAGCAACCTGAACGAAGTTGTCGTAATTGGATTTGGTACCCAGAAGAAGGCCGTAGTAACCGGAGCCATTACCAGCGTCAAGGCCGCGGATATTCAGTCCATGCCGGTAGCCCGTATCGAGCAATCTTTACAGGGCAGAACTTCAGGCTTAACCATTGCCGCCTCTTCAGGGGCACCCGGCGCAGCTTCCACGGTCCGGATCAGGGGTACAACCTCCATCAACAACAGCGACCCGCTTTATGTGGTTGACGGGGTACCAATCGACAATGGCGGCATTGATTTTTTGAATCAGTCCGACATCGAATCGGTCGAGATACTCAAGGATGCAGCTTCCGCCGCAATTTACGGAACCAAGGCTGCGAGTGGTGTCGTTCTGATTACGACCAAAAAAGGAAGCAGCGGGGCTTTAACCATCAATTACAGCGCCTATTACGGTACGCAGGCTCCCGCACGCAAGTTGAAGCTTTTGGACGCAACCGAATATGCAACCCTGCGGAATGAGTCGGCCCTTGCTGCCGGTAAGCCGATTGAATTTTCAAATCCACAGTCATTGGGAACCGGAACGGATTGGCAGGACGCGGTTTTCAGCAAGGATGCCCGTATCCAAAGCCATGAATTAAGCGTAACCGGGGGCAACGACCGATCAACTTATTATGCCTCTTTTGGCTATTTCAACCAGGATGGTATAGTAGCCCCTTCAATTTCGAATTATAAGCGTTATACGATAAGGTTCAATTCAAACCATAAAATCAAAAGCTGGCTTACTTTTGGAAACAACCTTGGCTATTCTTATATAAAAAGTCAGAGCGGCCTGAATACCAACAGCGAATTCGGTGGACCGTTGAGTTCCGCCATTAACCTGGATCCGATCACTCCGATTGTAATTACAGATCCAACGGTTGCTTCGCAGAGCCCATACAGTACTTTTCCTGTTTACCGCGATTCCCAGGGCCATCCCTATGGCATTTCACTTTTAGTGGGGCAGGAAATGTCAAATCCAATTGCATACATGAAATCACAGGCCGGAAACTATGGCTGGTCCCATAATTTCGTAGGCAACGTTTATGCTGAAATAGAGCCCATCCAGGGTTTAAAATTGAAATCCAGCCTGGGCGCAAAACTTGCCTTTTATGGAAATGAGTCTTTTGGTCAGATATATTATCTGAGTGCTACACTGTCGAATCTGGTCAATACCAATTATTACAGGGCCAACAATCAGAATTTAATCTGGGATTGGGACAATACCGTCACGTATACCCGTTCAATCGGAAAACATAATTTCTCACTTCTGGCAGGTACCAGTGCTCAAGCTCGTTCTGCTTCAGGAGTGAATGGAAACTATTTGAATTTACCGGTTAACTCTTTTGGAGATGCATCCATGAATTTCAGTCTGGCTAACGTAAACAAGATCGCAGGAGGATTTGAAAACCAACCCTATGCACTCGCTTCTTATTTCGGTCGTGTCACTTATGATTATGCTGGAAAATATTTACTGACCGGTATTTTGAGAGTTGACGGTTCTTCCAGGTTTGGGAGCAATAATCTGTATGCCAACTTCCCCTCTGTTTCTATCGGGTGGAATCCTTATCTGGAAGATTTCTGGCCCAAGAATGATATCGTCAATACCTTAAAGATCAGGGCTTCATATGGCGTTAACGGCAACGATAACATCAGTGACTTTGCTTTTGTCTCAACGATTGGTGGAGGTCGAAATTACGTCTTTGGTCTCGATGGCACCGTGATTGGGTACAGCCCGAATGCACCGGCTAATCCTGATTTAAAGTGGGAGCAAACCTCACAAACCAATATCGGATTTGATGCCAATCTGCTAAAGAATTTCAGCCTGACCTTTGACTTGTATGAAAAGATCACGACCGGACAGCTCCGGCAACCGAATATTCCGATGTATGTCGGTGCAACCGGTAATCCCTGGGCCAATATAGCCAAGATTGATAACAAAGGGTTGGAAGTTGAATTGGGGTATCACGCCAATATAAGCGGAGTAAAGCTCGACGTCAAAGCCAATGGCGCCTTGATGAAAAACAAGGTGGTTTATCTGGGGCCCGACGTTACTTATTATACTGCTGCCACTTTCCAGGCCAGTGCCTATGAAATCAGTCGGGTAGCAGTCGGACAACCCATCGGTGAATTCTATGGTTTTGTGCCACTGGGAATCTTCCAAACTACGGCCAATGTCTTAAACTACAAGAGCAAAGACGGTACCGTTATCCAGCCAAACGCCAAACCCGGCGATTTCAAATGGGCTGATCTGGATGGCGATGGACAAATTACAACAAACGATAGAACCTTTATCGGTAATCCAACCCCTAATTTTACGTTTGGATTCACAATCTCTGCCAGCTATAAGAATTTTGATTTAACCCTCTTCGGACAAGGCGTATCGGGGAATAAAATCTTCCAGGGATTAAGAAGACTTGACATTTTGAAAGCCAACTATCAAACCGTGGTATTGGGCCGCTGGACGGGACCCGGGAGCTCCAATTCATTTCCCAGGTTATCCGATGACGACCCCAATCAGAATTTCAGCAAGCCTTCCACTTTTTATCTGGAAGATGGGGCTTATATGAGAATCAAGACCCTCCAAATCGGTTATACCTTCTCGAACAGACTCATGAAGAGTGCCGGTTTGCAAAAAGCCCGTATCTATATCATGGGCAATAATCTGGTGACGTTCACTAAATATACAGGCTATGATCCTGAAATCGGGGGATCAAGCTATGGAATTGATCGTGGCATTTATCCGCAAGCCCGTTCCTATATGCTTGGTGTAGACGTTTCATTTTAATTAAAATCAAGAGACAATGAAAAATCCATTTTTATATCTGATAATGATAACGGGGGTTATTCTCTTGAATACCTCCTGTAAAAAGAGTTTCCTGGAAGTTACCCCCAAGGGGATTCAATTGGAGTCAAATTACTATCAGAATGCAAATCAGGCATTCGCAGGATTGGTCGCGGTATATAACCCATTATCATGGGAAGCAGGCGGGGGCGATAATACCTATATCGATGACCTGGGTGCATTGAATTCAGCTTCTGATGAATGCTATGCAGGAGGTGGAGGTGCTACCGACATGTCCTTCTGGCAAGTGATGAACAATTACACCGTGAATGCCACATCGGGTCCACAGGCTGGATTCTGGAGTAAATACTACACCGGGATATACCGGGCCAATCTATTGCTCCAAAAAATCAATGGCGGTATCCCGGGATTGTCTGATGATGTTAAGGCCAGGTATATTGCCGAATGCAAGTTCCTGAGGGCCTATTACTACTTCGACTTGGTCCGGTTGTTTAAAAATGTCCCTTTAATATTGGCCCCTCTGTCATCGAGTGAATATTATAATGTCGTCCAGGCTAAGCCTGCCGATGTTTATGCTCAGGTCGAAAAGGATCTTAATGATGCCATCCCCGTATTGCCCAGTGCAATTCCAACCAGTGAAAACGGACGGGTTACAAAGGCAGCAGCCCAGGCTTTACTGGGAAAGGTGATCCTCTACCAGAATGACAATACCCGTATGAAGGCAGCAGCAGACCTGTTCGAGCTTGTCAATACCTCACCCAATTATGCCCTGTTGTCCGATTTCGGAGCAATCTTCAGTCCCGATAATAAGTTTAACAAGGAATCGATATTTGAAATCTATCACACCGGATCCCAGAATGCAGGATGGGGAAACTGGCCTAACTTCCAGGGCAATGTTTATACCCAAATGGTCGGCCCTCGCAGTTATACCGGACCAATCTATTGGTCCGGCGGCTGGAGCTTTAATCCGGTCATTGCCAATTTTGCCTTGGCGATGAAATCAGATCCAAGATACAAATATACGATTGCAAACATCGACAGCATTTGCAAGGCAACAGGTAAATCTTATGTAATTGGATATCAGAATACGGGGTATTTTATCCAGAAGTTTGCTCCTTTAGCTAAATATGTTTCAACAACGGGTCAGGCTGAATTAAACTTTCCCAATGACTATATTGAAATCCGTTTGGCCGATACCTATCTGATGGAAGCCGAAGCCCTGGTACGGAGTGGCACCGTCGGTAAGGCACAATACTATCTGGATGCCGTTCGTGCAAGAGTCGGACTTCCTTCTGTACCAGCCACACTGGATAATATTTACAATGAGCGTAAACTTGAATTGGCTACCGAAGGTCATCGTTGGTTTGATTTGGTCCGCACCGGAAAGGCTCCTTCTGTACTGGCCTCCAAAGGATTTACAGCAGGAAAGAATGAAATACTGCCAATCCCGATCAAGGAGCTTTACAATACCAAGCTGGTTCAAAATCCGGGTTATCAGTAAGATCTATATATTTCTGCCCGATAATCGGAATAATTATTAATCATTTTAAAATATTATGGCAATGAAACTTCATATAAAAACAACGATTTGGTTTAAGATAGGTATCTTATTACTGATCATTGGATCAGTGTTCTATGCTTGTCAGCCCGAAGTCAACAATCCTGGTTTAGGATCAAAGCCCGTAGCCAGTTTCACTGCTACGGTCGGTGCCGATGGACATACCGTCTTATTGGTCAATACGTCAACTCCTTCGATGTCGTATTGGTCGGCTCCCGATTTAAACCTTGGATATGCCGATCTCAGGGGCGATTCTATAAAGTTGAATTACATTTTCCCCGGGACATATAGCATCAAGTTATTGGTTGATGGTGCAGGCGGACTGGATTCCATTACCAAAACCGTAACCACTACCCAGCCGGATCAGAATGCTTGTAATTCATCCACACCATTGGGCTTTATTGCTTCCTGTACCAAAAAAGTCTGGAAGATGAATCCTGCTCCCGGTGCCTTTAAGGTAGGGCAATATGCGGGTGACGGCAGCTGGTGGTCAAGCGGAGCTGCTGAAGTAACCGGAAGGCCCTGTGCCTTTAACGATACCTATACCTTCACCTTTAATAAGGCCGGTGATTTTGCTTTTGACGATAAGGGCGATTTCTTTTCCGACGGCTATATTGGGATTAATCCAACCACTACATGCCAGACATCGGATCAATACACTACGGCCCAGAAACAATGGGGAACAGGTAATTTCAAGTATGCCGTCATTTCGACCGGTGGTGTGAAAGGATTGGGACAGTTGAAGGTGATCGGACTTGGGGCACATATCGGCATCCAAAAAGCAATCAACAATAATGACGCCTTTACTTACCCAACCGCTACATCGGTAACATATGATATATGGAGTATGCAACATAACGTCACGGATGCAACCGGCACGTATGATTTACTCATGCTCACGCTCCATTATGGGAATTGGAGTCCGACTGAAGGATGGTGGACCTTTACCCTGAGATCTTATTAAATTGTGATCGGTTTTTTTTCATTCGAAAGCAATTTCTAACAATTTTTAGGTCATAATAAATGTTATTATTGATAGCCGGTCATGATCAAGATGACCGGCTATTCAATGATTTTTTAAAGTAAAAAGCATGAACAACATTCTCAACATTTATCTTTTGGTTGTATCGGTTTTATTGCTTTCTTCCTGTAGTAAATCGGGTAATACTCCTGTAACACCTCCTGCTACACTGCCCAAACTATCTATCCTGGATCTGACCCAGGCAAGGGATAACAAGGTCTGGTCCACCTACCGGGTTTTTATTACTGTCAGTGCATCGGTTAATAAGGATATCACCGTGAATTATACTACCATGGATGGAACGGCGGTGGCCAATAACGACTTCACACCGGTTCAGGGAACCCTGACGATTCCGGCTAACGCCTCCGAAGGGTATATTGACGTCCCGGTCAGAGGCGACAGCCTGCGGCAAGCAGACCAGGTCTTTTATATTCAAATCAGCAATCCGGTGAATGCCACGATATCAGGTACCGGTAAGGCCACGGTGA
>JAUZOX010000620.1 GCA_030706265.1 Bacteroidota bacterium
CATTGATTTGCTTTCTGTTTCCGGCCAATTTCTTTATCATGTCATCCGTAACCGATAGATTATGGATCAACAGGTCATCTGTAATTACGGCATTGTACAAAGCGCTTTCAGGATATTGATGAGAATTGGGTCTTGAACCGTATACCCAATTGATATCAAGTGAATTAAACATGTCTGTGTATGCCGAAGGCATTGCGGGAGACACGACCAGAACATCTCCTACAAGGCAACAGAATACGTCGGGATGGCCCGAGATGGCATCGTAAGTAATCCCTGTGGTCTGGATTTCAATTATTTCACCAATATCAGACAAGCCAGTCTTGGCAGGGTAGGGGAGACGTTTGTCACAGAGTATCCTTGTTGCCACAAAATGAATTTTATTTCGATCCGGGGAATTCACAGTTGGTTTTCAACACGCCGTTTTCCATCATTTTCCCTATCGAAGGTTTTCGATATTTAATGCCTAAGCGGTCAAGGACTTTAAGCTCAAGCTGTCCGATCGTATTTGCAAACCTGTTCCAGTTTGCATTAAAATCCTCCATTCGTTTTGTTGGATCCTCCTCCGACTCCCAGGCCGGTTTCTTAGCCCATGCTCTTTCGGCAAACGCGAGTAAGCGGGGAAAAAGCATGTAATCGACCAATCCGGCCCCTTTTACATTCTCGCCCCACAGGCAGGCTTGTATGCCTATGATGTTTTGCTTTCCTTCAGGTGTGAGGGATGAAAAATTTTTCCTGATGGCCTCCTGATTCAATATGTTCCCCATACGGTCCGAAAATGCGCTGTGGGGCAGATCGGTGGGGGTAAATGAAAATACCGTCTTTGTGTCGATAAATCCGGCCCATGAATATCCCCGCTCAACCGAATCCTTGCAATAAGCCAGGTCAAGGTAAAGGTTCGGGGCATTGCACAACACCACTTTGTAACCTGCATTTGCAAGCCTGTATCCCATATCTTCATTTCCCCAACCCCAGACTGAGTTCCAGTTATAGGGAATCATCCGCTTTGAGGTAAAATCGTTGTTTACGGCCTGAATTTGTTTTCCATCCTGTTCCATGTGTGTAATTGCAATTTCTTCCCATCCCGCCATATTCAAGTTCCTGGATAAGAGCAAATCATTGAGCCGTTTGGTGAAATAGCGTTGCAGGCTTTTCGGATTGGGATAGGAAGGATTTTTCGACATGAAATCGGAACAAAGAGGTGATTTCGTCCATACCCCTTGCGGTATTTCATCTCCACCGGTATGAATGGTTTTCAGGGTCAGTCCGGCCTCGTGATACATCGCAGCCAGTTCATCCGTTACTTTTTCAAGAAAATGATATACCGATTCCCGGCAAGGGCAAACTACATTATCATTCCACATTTGAACCGATTCATAGACCGATTGATCTTCCGGATCCGTCAACCGGTACTCTTCCGCTTCGGTTTTCTTTCCAAGTTTCATCAGTTTGGCATAGCGATATTCCATTGATTGAACTGCAGCACGGGCATGTCCGGGCATATCGACTTCCGGAATGATTTCAATGTGCCGGTCGGCCGCATATTTTAATATCTGAATGAAATCTTCTTTTGAATAAAATCCACAGCCATTCGACTTACCAGCCTGGGCAAACGGTCCGGAACCAAGGGAAGGAAAGAGATGATTCTTTCCATCAGGGGTGTGCCCCCTCACGGCTCCAAACTCAGTGAGTTCCGGTAATCCGGGAATGGCAATGCGCCAGCCCTCGTCGTCCGAGAGATGAAAATGGAGCCGGTTGAGTTTGTAAAAAGCCATCCGGTCGAGAAGTTTCAATACCGTTTCCCTGGATTGGAAATTCCGGGCAACATCAAGCATCACACCGCGGTATGCAAAACGGGGGTTATCCATGACCGTGATTTCCGGCAATGAGATTGGATCCTTTAATAAGAGCGATTTCAGACTTTGGATGCCATAAAATAAACCTGCTGTTGCTTCAGCCGTAATGCTGATTCCTGTTTTCGGATTGATATACAGGAAATAAAATTCAGGTCTTGGGGCATTGTTTGATCTTTCGACTTTCAGATTGATGATTCCGGGTCCGGCGACAGGTTTGGCTGGTTGGCTCCCATTTCCGGGATCTGCAATAACCTGAACCTTCACTTTTTTCCCTGATTTAATCAGAAAGTCTGCAAGCAAACCGGCTTCTTTTTTGGATTCAGGACCGGTGATAATGGTTAAGAGGGGTGCAATTTTTAAAAGACCTTTTCCCTGGTTCAGCAACGTTGGAGTCGGAATGATGGGGGATAACTCTCCTTCGGGCAACACCGTTAAATCTTCAAATTTCTTATAACGGACTTCTGCCGTTTCCACCGCAAGGTTATCACCGCCATACCGCATGTTTTGAGCGGGTTTTGCAAAAGGAAGAACCCGAATCGGAGCTGGAATACAAATTCCATTTTTTACGAAATAGC
>JAUZOX010000621.1 GCA_030706265.1 Bacteroidota bacterium
TCCTATAAGAAAAGCACAATCATAGTTCCAAAACTAAGAAAACAGAACTGCATGAATCGGCCCCTTATGGTAAAGATGCCGAAATCTGCGTCTCTGCCATAAGGGGCCGGTTTAGGATAAGCACCTTTTTATTTCATCCTGGCGATCTCTTTTTTGGCCCGGTCAAAGATTTTATCGTCTTCCAAAAGAACCGGGAAGAAGCCTGCATCCCCATAAATGTTCCGGGCAATATAGGCTTTGAGCAGCAGACCTATTTTCCCCTGCATCTGCTTAGCACTATTTGGATCATATTTGACACTGTCTTTATCGCCCCGTTTGATCAGATCGGCAAACATGGCGGGAGTCATTTTAAAGGTCGCATTGAATTTATCAAATGATATCTTATTTGAATACACTTTACGCAGGTTATCGGTAAGCTCAAAGGCATATTCAAAGATAACCCCCTTATTGATCAATGCGTTATAGTACTTGAAGTTAGCACCTGTCTCGACAGGAACAAAGATATCGGGCATAATTCCACCTCCACCATATACGATCCTTCCACCGGGTGTCTTATACTTTAAGCCATGATTAAACTTGATACTATCGGCATTGGTCAACTCGCCACTCGTCAAACGCTTTAAATAATCATTATAATACTCTTCTGTCCCGTTTTTGTATGAGCGCTGAATGCAACGGCCTGTAGGGGTATAATACCTGGCTATAGTAACGCGGACAGCAGAACCGTCTTTAAAGCTCAGCTGTTGTTGAACCAATCCTTTTCCAAATGAACGACGACCGATAATCAATCCGCGATCATTATCCTGAATAGCACCGGCCAGGATTTCAGAAGCCGATGCTGAATTTTCATCAATCAAAACAACCAATGGGTGATTTTTAAACAGCCCTTCGCCCTTTGCAAATGCCGATTCTTTCGGACTATGCTGGCCCTGAGTATAGACGATGAGTTTTCCGTCACTTAAAAACTGATCGGCAATATGAATGGCCGACTGCATGATGCCGCCCGGATTGCCTCGCAGGTCAAGGATCAACTTCTTCATCCCCGACTTCAGGAGTTTTTGGAGCGACTGATCAAATTCTTCAATGGTGCTTTCGGCAAATTTATTCAGTTTGATATATCCCACACCGGGTTGTACCATATAAGCACAGTCAACGCTGTTGATGGGAATACGATCGCGGATAATGGTAAAATCAATCAATCCCCTGGTACCTCTTCTGTAGACTGAAATATTAACCTTCGTGCCTTTGGGTCCTTTTAACAACTTCATCACCTGAGCATTGGTGATTTTTTTCCCGGCCACCAGGGTTGAACCGACTTTCACAATTCTATCCCCGCCCCTGAGGCCAACACGCTCTGAAGGTCCGAGCGGAATCGTATTTACGATGACGATACTGTCTTTTTCAAGTCTGAATTCAACCCCGATTCCTTCGAATCCGCCTGTCATGGGGTCATTGACTTCACTAAAATCTTCGGCCGGAATATAGGAGGAATGCGGATCCAGACTCTGCAACATTCCCTCAATAGCTTGTTGATACAATTTGTCACGATTAACGGTATCGACATAATTGTCATTGAGAAAATTAATCAGATTATCTATCTTATTACCCGACCTATTTGACTGAAGGAGACCCAGCGTTTGGTTATTCGATAATTTTATACCCAGGAACATCCCCACAACCAACACCACTGCCAATACGATCGGCAGATAAAGCGGGATTTTTTTATTTTCCATAACTTTTCAGTGAATAATTTTTACATTGAATATTGGCAGCACCAGTAAGCCGGACCGCATAATTGCAAGTGAATTGTGAGCAAGTCCGGTCCGGTTTTAAAGCCAAAGGCAAAGTTAGATAATTTGTATTGATTAATGCATCACTTCTAAAGAGTCAACATCTCCTATTTTCATAAACCGAGCATCCATGCGAGTTCCATCTGACCGATTCAATACGAATTGTTTACGGATGAAACGAGCATGATCGAAGATCACAAACACCGATGAACCGAGCATTTATGCGAGTTCTATACGACCAATTTAATCAAATAATAACCGTATAAAAATCTTCCATGCGAGTTCCATACGACCTGGTTAATATAAATTATTTACGTAGGAAAACCCCTATGATTTTTTTAGTCCGGGTTACCGCTTCACCCCGCACGTCATTGCGGGGTAGACCCGCAATCTCCTAATCCCCAATCCTTATAAAAGTCCTTAATCGCATATTTGGTCCAAGTTACGGCTATCGCCTAAACTTGAACCAAATATGCTTACGCCTAAACTTGGACCAGGAATGCATTTATGCGAGTTCCATGCGACCTGGTTAATCAAATTATTTCCGGATGAATTTGCAGGTATTGCCCACGACGATTTTGGAAATTCAATAGCCAGATTATCAACCGGAGCCATTATTTATTAACTTTGATTCA
>JAUZOX010000622.1 GCA_030706265.1 Bacteroidota bacterium
GTAATTATATGGATCCTCATCGATTACCGGAATCTCTTCAAAGTTTTCATAGGATGGGGGAGAGGGAATCTGCCATTCCAGAGTCGTTCCGTTCCAGGGGTTTGCAGATGCTTTTTCTCCTTTACGATAACCCATCACCAGGTTGTAAACCATGAGTATAAAGCCGGCCACAAAAATGAAGCCTCCTATCGAGGAGATGACTTCTCCTGTTTGGAACTTTGGAAGGTAGTCAAAGTACCGCCGGGGCATTCCTTGCATCCCCAGGATGAATTGGGGAAAGTATAAGAGGTTAAAACCTACAAAGGTTAGAGCCCACGCAACGATAGCCCTTTTAACTTTGTACATCTTGCCATAGATTTTGGGAAACCAATAATGAATGGCGCCAAAGAAGGCATAACCCATCCCTCCGAAGACAATATAATGGAAATGTGCAACCACAAATGAGGTATCGTGAACCTGGATGTCCGTGGCCAGTCCTCCCAGCACAAGGCCAGAGAAACCGCCAATCATGAAGAGGAAGATAAAGGACAAGGCATAAAGCATGGGTGGTTTTAAATCAATCGATCCCTTATACATCGTTCCCACCCAGTTGAACACTTTCACCGCACTGGGTATTGCCACAATAAAGGTAAACAGTGAGAAAGACCAGATTGCAACCAGACTCATTCCGGACGTGAACATATGGTGACCCCAGATAAGGTATCCCACGGCGGCAATGGCAAGACTTGAAAAGGCGATGGCCCGGTAACCGTATATCCTCTTCTGCGAAAAGGTGGGGATGATTTCGGAGATGACCCCCATTGCGGGTAATATCATGATGTAGACAGCAGGATGAGAATAGATCCAGAATAGATGCTGGAACAGGACCGGATCGCCTCCGAGTGCAGGATCGAAAAAGCCAATGCTGAACAGCCTTTCCATGATCAGCATCAACAAGGTAATGCCGATGATGGGAGTAGCCAGCAGCTGTATCCATGCCGTGGCATAAATGGCCCATACAAACAAGGGCATCCTGAAAAAAGACATTCCCGGTGCACGTAAGCGGTGGATGGTGACAATGAAATTGAGCCCGGTTAAGATTGAAGAGAAGCCCAGCACGAATGCGGCTCCTGTTGCAGCAATAACATTAGTTCCGGTCGAGAGACTGTAAGGCGCATAAAAGGTCCATCCGGTATCGGGTGGCCCATGGCGCAATATCTGAGAAAGAATGGCCAGCGTACAGCCCAGCATGTAGACATACCATGCAAAAAGGTTAAGCCGGGGAAATGCCACATCCCGTGCTCCGATCAGTATTGGCATGAACAGATTTCCAAAGACCACCGAGAGTCCCGGTATGACGACCATGAATATCATCATGATACCGTGTACCGTGAAGATGCCATTGTAAGTCTGGGGTCCCATGATCGTTTCACCCGGAGCAATGAGTTCGATTCGCATCAACAGTCCCATGATGGCTCCGATGCTGAAAAAAGTGGTAATGGCATAGAGATAAAGCAGCCCGATTCGTTTATGGTCTGTCGATAGAATCCATGCACGGATACCCGTATATTTTCCTTTGTAATCCAGGTAACTTACATATGCACCCGTATCATTATTTAAGTTCATGCTTTTCTTCTCTTTTTAACGATTAATATGATTCCGAAGAGCATTATGATAAATACAATGATGATTCCCGATAACTTAGTGACTTCAAGGGTATATCTCTTTCCGGCAGGATCATAGCTGAAGCAGTAAAGCAATAATTTCTGTATGGTCGGCCTGGCTATTCCTTTTGAAGCTTCCGCAACGGCCATTTTAATGTCAAAGGGTAAGAATGAAAGTCCATACAGGTAACGGGTTACCATTCCTTTGGGGCTGACAACGACAATTGCAGCAGGATGGACATATTGAAGGCCGACCTGTTTGATATTGTATCCAACGCTTCGGATCATTTTGAAGACCGTGACACTGTCTGCCGTTAAAAAAGTCCATCCTTTGGCTTGATCAGGCGTGAATGTCCTGGTAAAGGTTGCTTTGGAACGTTTCGCTTTCTCGGGAGTGTCGTTGGGATCAATGCTGATGGTGATAACCTGATAATCCTTACCCAACCTTAAGTCTGTTTTTTTAATGACATCTGAAACTCCTCCCATGAGCGGTATGCATAGTTCTGTACAGTCGAAATAGACAAACATAAAGATCGTAGGCTTATCGATCAACTGACCCAACATCACCGAATCGCCTGTTTCTCTTGCAAATTTCAGATTCAGCGGAATGAATTTACCCAGCCGTTCCGTTACCCCGGCCTCATTTCCTGAAATCGAATCCTGCGCAGCATTGAGATTCGAGGAGAAGAAGCTGACGAAAATTACAAGTATAAGAAGCGTTTTAGCCATTTTGATTAAGGGGATTAGGTTATCGTGACTTGGTTTTCTCTTCGGGATGATA